>NZ_JBDSLS010000171.1:0-10444 GCF_039916245.1 Gelidibacter sp. | reverse complement strand
CATCGCCACAAATCAGTCGATCCATCGGACGTTCGCTTTCCATATCCATTTTGATATCGGCTGTTGCAGTACTTTGATCTGGTGTATCTTCATAAATAAAAGAGGCTTCCAACTCCAATTGCATAGCGCTATCGGGATTATATTGATAGCCTTTTTCCAATTTTCGTTTGGCATAAACCTGAATCAGATTAAAAGCAATCTCCTTAACTCTGGTTTTGGTTTTTTGCTTTAAGGTTTTCCAAGCGTTGCTTCCTAGTTTGTAGATTTTCGGCGGCTTGCCATCTTTTCCGTTAAACTTCGTGATTTTATGGAGCGAATGAATACTCAAATACAACACATCACGTTCCCCATAAACCAATTTGATGGCTTCTTGCTTTTTGCCTTCCACATCAATTTTCTGAAGGCCACCAAAACGTCCAATACCATGATCAATATGCGTGACATAATCGCCAATATCAAGATTGGTCAATTCTTTTAAGGTAATGGCCTGCTTTTTAGCGTAGCCATTTTTTAGATGGAATTTATGATACCGCTCAAAAATTTGATGATCAGTATAACAGGTTATTTTATTGTCATGATCAATAAACCCTTGATACAAGGACAAAACAATAGCTTGGTAATGGATGCCGTGCTCTAAGGTTCTACTGCGCTCGGTATTGATATCCTCAAAAATATCATGAAAACGTTTGGCTTGCTGTTCGCTTACGCAAGCAATATAATTGGTGTACCCTTTATCGTGAAAGTCGTTTAAATTTTGAATGAGCAAATCAAATTGCTTATTAAAAGATGGTTGCGGTACAGTATGAAATTCAATGGTTTGGTTCCTGAGCACTGTCGAAGTACCAAATTCTACCAAAGTAAAATCGAGCAATTGACGTTTTAGCAGGTTTGAACTACAAAATAATTCTTCTGGCGAAGAGCGCTTGACTTCTGTAGAAAGCGTTTTAAAAGCCTCTTCAGCTTTTCCGAAAAAGTCGTCAATTCTTGAAAACAACAAATCTGCATTCTTAGTAAAAACAACTGTTTTTGGCGAAATATACTTTAAGAAGCTTTCTCTACTTTCATTTAAAAATTTATTTTCAACATTGGGAATGATGTTGATTTTGTTGATTTTTTCGGTGGATAATTGCGTTTCTACATCAAACGTCCGAAGGCTATCTACTTCATCGCCAAAAAACTCAATCCGGTAAGGTTCGTTGTGTGAAAATGAAAACACATCCACAATACCACCGCGGACAGAGAATTCGCCAGGTTCAGTAACAAAATCTACACGTTTAAACTGGTATTCAAACAAGACTTCGTTTACAAAATCAATCGACAAATTATCATTTAGAGAGATTTTTAAAGTATTGCGCTCCAGCTCTTTTCTGGTCACTACTTTTTCAAAAAGCGCATCCGGATAAGTGACAATAATGGCTGGTTTTCTACGAGAATTGATCCGATTTAAAACTTCAGCTCGCAAAAGCACATTGGCATTGTCCGTTTCTTCAATTTGATACGGCCGTCTGTAACTTCCAGGATAAAACAGTACGTCTTTGCTATTTACCAGCACTTCGAGATCATTCAGGTAAAACGCCGCTTCTTCTTTATCATTAAAAACTAGCAATAAAGGAAGATCTGCGGTCTTGAAAGTTTCTGCAATGACAAAACTTAATGACGACCCGATAAGACCTTTTAAATGTGTTTTACTTTGGTTTATGGAAATGGCAGCTTGCAGATCTTGCGTTTGCAAAGTCTGTGCATAAGCTTGCGAGAGATGTGATTTACTCAAGACAATTTAATTTAAGCAAATATAAAGTTTAGAATTTAGATGTAACGTATTGCAATTGTGAATTAAATCTTAAAAAGCAAATCATGAAATGCCCCTTTGCTTTTTAAAATTAAGACAAACGCCACCTAATTTTCATATCATTTTTTAGTTCCATAATGAAAAAAATCTGTAGTTTTGATAGAGATAGTATGCAAAAATTAAAACAAAATACATATGTCAATTTCAGATTTATTTGATAGCGGATTTAAAAAGCGTAATGAAGATCATTTTGCCGCCATTGTTAGAGTAGCCATGGATGATGGTGTGATATCTGACGATGAAAAAGCATTTTTAGATCGCTTAGCTCGTAATTTGGACATCAGCGAGGGAGAATATAAAAATATTCTTAAAGATTATCAATCCCATCCCATCAATCCGCCGACGTCCTATGACAATCGTTTAGAACGAATGTATGATTTGGCGCGTATGGTACACGTTGACCGTATTAAAGGCACTGGCGAGGATGTGTTGTTGAAAAAGATTGGTGTAGGGTTAGGCTTTAGGCCTGATAACGTGAAGTACATTGTGGACAAAGCATTAACCTTGGTTTCTAACGGTGTTGATTTAGATACGTTTATTGATGAAATGAAACACATGAACAGATAATTTAGACGTGATTTCCAGGACGTAACTTAAAATTAAGAATACAGTTTCAAAATAGATTAAAACAAAAAACCAGAGTTAATAGCTCTGGTTTTTTTATGGATTAAAAAGTTCTGTTGGTCTATTAAAACCAAGTATTCCATGGAATTTTTGCAAGGACACAAATCAATGCCAAGGTGTAAAATATAGCCAACATTTTGAATTTCGGCTTAGAGGTCAATTTCTTTTTATGTTTAGAATAACCAACAGTAATAAATACTACAGCAATAATCATCATTAAAGGATGCTCCACGATGTTTGAACGCATAATCGAATTTCCCATAACTCCTTTCATTCCCAATTCGGAAATTGAGCTCAAATAAGGACCAGTAACATATAATACGATCCCAATCAGCAACTGAATGTGGAATACAATAAGTGTGAACAAGGAAATTCTGAAATCGATAGGATGGAATTCTTTGTTACCAAAAAATTTAAACAAGGCGTTTAAAGTCGCAATCACAATCATAATAAGAGCCAAATAAGCCCAATAAGAATGCAGCATTTTTACAGTTTCGAACATAGATTTTTTGTTTGATAGGTTAAAGACAAAAATAGTAATTTTAAACGTGCTTTCAGACGCCTTATTCTGAAATTTCAATCCAGCGCTTACTTTCATTCCCAAATGCATCGACTACGGTAATCACATGCTTGCCTTGTTTCGGGCGCATGGCGAACTCGTGAATGTCTTTGGTGCTGCCCAAATAGGTTTCATCCAAATACCAAAACACTTCGGTTTCCGGCTTGGAATGTGCCACTCTTAAAATGAGTTCATTGGTTTGCCCGTTAAAATCTTTGGGTAAGAAAATGCTGTTATTTTCCTTCGGATATATGAATTCCATGACCCCGGCGTTCTCTACGATGCAATCCGCTCGAAATGGAGGCAAAGGCTTATAAAACGGATTTTGAGCCTTGTAGTAATATTCCATAAGCGGCGGCAAAATAAACCATGATTTATGAACGATGTTATTCAAATCCTCACAAGACGAATTAACCTGAAACTGTTCATACCTATCCAAATGCACCAACACATGAAACGGACATGGCGGCGTTTTTAGTCCTGCTATTTGAATGAATTTCTGCTCTCTGTTTTCACAATTTGGAGAGGCTCTATAGCCTGATAGTGCGCAAATTTCCACCTCTTGCATTTCATCAAAAGGTTTTGAAAACCAATCGCTTTTTGGCAATACATCAAATACATCAAATAAAATCGGTGCTGCAGTTTGTACGCCCACCAAGCCTGGTCGGCCTTCGCCATCAGCATTACCAACCCAAACGCCCACGACATAATCTTTAGTAGTACCGATGGCCCAGCCATCTCGAAACCCGAAGCTCGTGCCTGTTTTCCAGGCAATCTGTTTGGAGCTGTCATAAAACTCCCAGTTTTCATTGCCTTCTGGCCGGTTGACTTCTTTTAAACTTTCATAAGTAAGATAAATGGAAGCGGCATCAAACAAGGTCTTTTCAGAAGATTTCTTTCCGAAATCAATCGTTTCTTCAGCTAAAAAAGTTGGTTCACAAAATTCATTTTTGAAGTATTCGCTCGACGTTTCGTTAAAGTGATTTAAGGTAGAGGATAAGGCAGCATAGCTTTTGCACAAATCCCAAAGATTACTTTCGGCACCACCAAGAATCAAGGACAGTCCATAATGATTCGCATTATGCTTTAAATCTTTCAAATGCATAGCTTTCAAATAATGATGAAACCGATCCAATCCAAATTCTTGCAACATCCTTACCGATGGGACATTTAGCGATCGCGACAGTGCACGACTTGCTGGCACTGCCCCATCATATTGCTTATCAAAATTTTCGGGGTTGTAACTTCCATATTGTGTAGGCACATCAGCCACCAAAGTGTTGGGCAATAGATCTCCAGCATCCAGCATTGCAGCATATAAAAACGGCTTCAAAATACTCCCTGTACTTCGAGGTTTGGCAATAACGTCCACGTCCTTTTCGTGCTCCTTATCTGTGGGCGTATTACCTACATACGCTATGACTTTACGGGTTCTGACATCCAACACCAGCACCGCGGCATTGTAAATCTCGTTTTGTTTTAAGCTATTGTAGCTATTGGAAACGATTCTGTTGACCTGTTCTTGAATCGGCTTTTTAATGCTGGTTTGCACATGTTTTCCAAAGTGGGTTTGTGAAACTTTTTGCAACAAATGAGGCGCAATTTGTGGTAAGGGATACGGTTTTTGTGGCAAACCCTCTGCAATCGACAATTGATAGGTTAAAGTATCAATAAGTTTTTGTTGCAGTAATTTCTCCAATAATCGGTCGCGCTTTTTGAGCAATTGCTCTTGGTTTTTTCCTGGATAAATTAAACTCGGTGCATTTGGCAAAACGGCTAAGGTCGCACTTTCTGCCCACGACAATTGTGAGGCATCTCTATTAAAATAACGCCATGACGCGGCATCCAGACCGACCACATTTCCTCCAAACGGCGCATTGCTGCTGTAATAGGAAAGAATTCGTTCTTTAGAAGCCCTAAACTCCAAGCGCGTAGCCAAAACTATTTCTCTAATTTTTTCAAAATAGGTTCTGGATTGTCCTTTTCTAGATAAACGAATGACTTGCTGCGTGATCGTACTTCCTCCTCTTTTGATACCGCCAGAACTCAAGTTTTGCTTAAATGCTTTAACAATGGAAACCGGATTGAATCCTGTATGATACTGAAAATATTCATCTTCAAATTGAAGGATGCATATTTTAAACTTTTCTGGAACCGTGTCATTTTGCGGGAAGCGCCATTGGCCATCTTGAGCTATTACGGCGCCCAAAAGTTCGTTGTTGCCACTTGTAATAACCGTTGCCGTTGGATCTTTAAACAGTTGCCTTGGTAAACAAAAATAATAGACCACCACAATTATAAAAGTTATGGCAGACTTGAACTTGTGATGTTTTATGTAGGTTATTATTTTGTTCATATGATATGAGAGACCTGACAAGTTTTGACTTGTCCGCCGAAGCTTTAGCGAAGGAGGAAAACCTGTCAGGACTGATTGTTATTTTTATACAGGATTAACCCTTCCGTCTTTAAGCTCTATTCTGAGCTTAAAGCCACCTTCCCTTCAAAAGGGAAGGAATTTTTGACTCGGCCATATTAAGAACTTTATCACAAATTAAAATTCTCACGCTCTAAAAAAATGAACGATTTTCAAATCTAGTAACAATTTTAACTTCTCCTCCTTTGAAAGGAGGAGTGGATTCAATTCCAGAAAAGTAATTGAAGACGAGGTGGTTGTTTAACCTCTTTTTAAAATTGGCCAAACCTCTCAGGTTTTGAAAACCTGAGAGGTTTTTAACAACAGCTACGCTGAACCTAAAGGTTTCCTGCCTTTACTTCGAAAAGCTCAGCAACCACGCAGGAATTTGTTACTTTAAAACCTCAATCCATTTCCCTTTGCTTCGCACCAAAAACTCATTATCATACATCGCTTCTGCTTGCACACCTGGTAAATAATAAGTACCCAAATACGACGCATTCAACATAACCGTAAACGTCTTGGTATCATATTTCCCCTTCTTAGGTAAGTCGAAATAAAAGTTGACACGGTCGTCTCTAATATCTGTATAGCGCGCTTGACTGACAGTGGAATCTCCAAAATCAGTGAAACGCGTATTTAAGATTTCCCAACCTGACGGGAAGATTTGCGTTAACGCCACATCATTTACATCTTGATTTTTAAGATTGGTTACCTTCACTACGGCCACAAAATCCTGCCCTTGGTTAAGCTTCGAAATATCCATGACGTTTCCTTTCAAATTTTTATAAATCACTGAGACACTTAAGCCGCGCTGTTCTGAAATCTCTTTGCCAAGCGGCAACCTGCCAGAATTCAAGACGCGTACATACACGACATTGGCTTGATTATTTTTAAAGCTAAACGAATTACTGCCTTCTTTAACTGATAGTTCGCGTTGGGCGATGGCACTTTTGGTATCAATGATTTCAGACTTGCCATTAAGCGTGAATTCCACTTTTAATGCTTTTCCACCATTGGCTTCTACCATTTTTGCCATGGCCAATAAACTATAGGCGGTGGTTTGTGTACTCATCCAGCGATTGCTGGAAAGATCTTTAGCAACATCCTGTGCCAATTCACGCATTTTCGGATTCTTGGTCAATACCATCGTTTCCAAAGCCATGGCTCTGTTTCTATCGACCGAACCGTATGTATAATAGTTATACTCTTGAGGTACAAAATTGATGTTTGCAGTGCTCGAAATCTTATCACTTGCTTCCTTTTGACCTGCCAAGGCATACGCCGCTGCGAGTCGCCATTTGGCTTCATTGGAAATTTCGCTAAACTCACGCAAACGGTTCATGGCCGCCAAATCTGCACTTCCGGCCAAAGCCAAAGTATATAAACGATACGCCTGAGCTAAATCGGTATTCGCGGTTCTATAACTTGGACGCCAATCACTGGCGGCCTGTTTTTGGTAACGCAACCAGTTGTTCTTAAAGGTCAGTGGCAACACAAATCCTTTATTCTCTGCTTCCAACATAAAATGGCCAGCAAAACTGGTACTCCAATCATTGGATGCACTTTCTCCCATCCAATAACTCATACCACCACTTGGGTTTTGGTAATTCCCCAAACGCTTGACGCCACTTTCAAGATTCTTTTGGATTTCCTGTTTTTTCTGATAGGTCAGATCGAAAATATCACCCAAATACAATTGTGGAAACAATCCGGAAGTCACTTGTTCCAAACAGCCATGAGGATATTGGATCAAGAATTGTAAACGTCGGGAAAAATCCATCGGTGGCAATGTTGAAAATTCAACGGTAGCACTATTGGTTCCAACTTCGCCAAAGGTTGAGAAATCCATGGTTTTAGTCGTATTAGCTTCTAAAGTTTCATCCAATGCTTTTGAGGTAATCGGGTTGGGATTAAAAACGTCGATTTCTACTTTGTAGGTTGACTTTTCGCCATTACCACTTGCAATTACTTCAACAGTGTTGATGCCTTTTGCTTTGCTGACATCCAATTCAAAATAAGTCATTTGTTCATCTGGTCGAGCAAAAGTCAGTGATTTTGTTTTTTCTCCAACGATATATATTCCATCGCTCAGTTTTAAACTGATGCTCACATTTTTTACCTTATTTTCCATGGTAAACACAGTAACCGGCAAGGTCACTTTTTCGCCTGGACTCAATTTTCGTGGTAAACTTGCCAACACCATCAATGGTTTTTTTACTTGAACGGATTTATCAGTACTGCCATAAGCTTCGGTTTTCGCATCTCCAGCGACCACCATCGCTCTTACAGCGCCGATATAATTAGGCATTTTTATTTTATGTGATTTCTTATCGCCTGCACTTAATGTAAAAGGACCTAAATAAGTGACTACAGGTTTGAAGCGGTTGGCTTTTTTGTTTTTTCCTGCCGCAGCGTTCTCATCGCCACCAATGGCAAAAACCTGATCGATACTGCCGCTGTAAGCGCCAATGACGTCATCAAAAATATCCCAAGTTTTTACACCCAACGATTCGCGCGCGTAAAATTCATCCCAAGCATTTGGCGTTTTAAATCGGGTTAAATCTAAGAGGCCTTCTTCTACAATAGCTATGGTGTAAGTCATTGCTTTTTTATTCTTCTCGCTGACTTCAATTTTATACTCTTGCTCAGGCTGCAGCACATCGGGCATTTTAATTTCCGGTTTTAATTTAGTCGCTGGATTTTCGACCATAATCGGAATCACGCCATATAATCGGATTGGTAAATCATTGGCTGTAGTAGCATGTGGTTGTAACAACGAAATATTGACAAACACGTTAGGTGCCATTTCTGGAGTAATCGGTATTTTGACCGTGGTTTCGCCTTGCGTGGTCATGACCCATTTGTACGACAACACGTCAGAGCCATTTTCAATACTCAAAAGCGCTCTTCCTTCGGTTCCTGACGGGAATGTAATTTTAGCAGATTCGCCAACATTATAGTTTTCTTTATCCGCCGAAAAGACCAACATTTTTGCGGCTTCTTTATCTCCAGAAGGCGTGTTTTCATACCAGTTCTTATAGAAATAAGCCGTTCTACCAGTCGCATGTCCGCTTTGTGGATCTATAACTCTGATCAAGTAACGGCCGCGTTCATTTTCAGGAATGTTCAGCGTGAATTTCCCTTTCCCGTTAGCATCTGTCGTGACTTTTTTGTCCAAATAAGGCTTGTGATAACTGCTGGACACATAACTCGACAGATTATCATAAGAGGAATTCCACCACCATTGCCATTCAATTTTATAGACTTTCACTTCCAGGTTTTCACGTTTTACAGGGTTGCCTTTTGCATCGACGGTAACCACATCAAAAGTTTGGTTTTCATCTGTAAAAAAGGAACCGTAACGGTTGCCTTCTGGTGATTTCAATCCGACGAATGAACTATAAGGCGCATAGGTTTTTGTGAAAGCGTCCAATGAAAAATCGCCGCCATTTTCAAAAGCCCTAACCAAAAACTGGACGTTCAATAAGCCTGGAGCATTTTTGCCAATGTTCAACGATGTGTTGATTTTCGCTATGCCCTCTTCATTTAAAGCACCTTCAAAAACGGTCATTTCTTCTGAAGAAAACGAACGCGTCGGATCGACAAACTCATAATCCTTATAATTTTTAAAACCTTCGTAAGAGGTGCTGAATTTCGCCCTGATCTCCGCTTTTAAGTTTTTAGCAGGTGCACCATGCAGCCATTTGACATCCAATGTACCTTTTAAAGGCTCATTATTAACCAATACCTCATCTTCAAAATCAATCTTAATTTTGAGACGGTTAGGCTTAACAGTTTCTATCCGTAAACTTTTATAAAATGAAGCGCCACCTACTGAAACCTTAGCACTATAACTTCCAGTTTTATCTTCCGTATCGGTTGGGACGATAAACCGGTAGAAATTATTAAGGCCTTCCGTACTGATGTTCTTGTAAACGAGTTTACCATTCGGATCGCTAATTTCCATTTTAACAGGATGTCCTTTTGGTAATTTATTATCATTATCATTCAATATAAAGGTTAGGAATAATGAATCTCCAGGACGCCAAACGCCACGTTCACCATAAATATAACCCTTAAGCCCGCGTTGCAAACTGTTACCCGAAACGTCAAATTTGCTTAAGGACAATGAATTGCCATCGTCCAATTTAATATAGGTTGTGTTTTTCCCTTTAGTGACAATGGCGAAAGTGGCGAGTTTATCAATTTTTATACTGACCAAGCCTTCACTATCGGTTGTGCCCTTTCCGATTTCCTGTTGTTGAAAATTAAACAATCGGACCATTGCCCCTCCTTCTGGTTTAGTATCCAAAATGTTAGAAACGGCAAAATAATATGAGTTATTGGCACCTTGTTTAGCAATCACACCTAAATTAGAAGCCAATAGGTTTTGTGACACGACACGATCTTCATTGTAATACGCGTCATGACAAGGATTGTTCTGCTCATTCCAATTGTAACTGTAATTTTTGTAGCTGTAAATTAAATTGTCCCAATATTCTTCCTCACGTAAATCCTCATCTTCAGTGGTGCTCTCGTTGTAATTGCCTTCATAATAATCGCCGTCGTAATAGTCATTATAATAATCGTCTTCCGATTTTTCGACACTGCTATAATTATCACAATTAAATAGTGAATATTCCTTTTTAATGCTCAATTCTACACGATAAATGGCGCCAGCGTCAGCTTTGAAAAACTTCGATAAATCAATGCTATAGGCTTTCCATCGCCCATCATTTTCAACCCCATCATTTTGCAGGGTAATGGTTTGTTTTGCAATCCGTCTACCAACACGTTTTAGGGCATATTCATTAGTAGTCTGAAAAAAATTATCCTGAAGAAACTGTAACACATTATTTTCAAAAATTTTGATGATGCGGACGTCTACCGCCTTCAAGTTAACAGCTTCAAAATTGAATTTCAATTCCTCTGAATTCGGTAAAATAGTTCCATTACTAATCAACCGAACTTGTGGTTTTAATTCTTCAAAAGAAAT
>NZ_JBDSLS010000170.1:0-2595 GCF_039916245.1 Gelidibacter sp. | reverse complement strand
GTAATATCTTTCAAATCGATGGGCATATCCACTCTGATTTCTGGAACCAACAACGCCCGATCGATGGTTTTGGAAACCTCATCTTCAAATGCTTGTTTAAACGCTTCATAGTTTTCTTCCTTGAGCGTTAAACCTGCGGCATATTTATGACCGCCAAACTGCTCAATATGTTCACTGCACGCTTCTAAGGCATTGTACACGTCAAATCCAGATACAGATCGTGCGGAAGCGGCCAATCTATCGCCACTTTTAGTAAACACCAAAGTTGGTCGGTAGTACGTTTCAATCAAACGCGACGCCACAATACCAATCACGCCTTTGTGCCAAGATTCTTGATAAACAACCGAAGTGAAGCGTTCGTGCTCCTCAGATTCTTCAATTTGCATTAAGGCTTCTTGAGTAATGAGCTGATCAGCTTCTTTTCGGTCGGTGTTGAATTGTTCAATTTGAAGCGCGTAGGTTTTTGCAAGTTCAGCATCTTCTTCAGTCAGCAAAGCCACGGCATGATTCCCGTGTTGCATTCGTCCTGCGGCATTTATTCTTGGCGCCACAATAAAAACGACATCGGTTATGGTCAACTCCGTTTTTTTAGTCTGATCAATAATGGCTTTAATTCCTGCACGCGGATTTTGGTTAATCACTTGCAATCCAAAATAAGCCAAAATCCTATTTTCTCCAGTAATAGGAACGATATCGGCACCAATCGCCATAGCAACCAAATCCAGATATTCGATTAAATCCTCAATGGTTTTGCCGTCTCTAGAAGCTAAGGCCTGAACCAATTTAAAACCCACGCCACAACCGCACAACTCATCATAAGGATAAGAACAATCGTCTCGTTTTGGATCTAAAATAGCAACGGCATCAGGAAGTTCGGCACCTGGCCTGTGATGGTCGCAAATGATAAAATCGATACCTTTCTCTTTAGCATAAGCAACTTTATCAATCGCTTTGATACCACAATCGAGCGCTATAATCAGCGAAACATCATTGTCATGTGCAAAATCAATTCCTTTTATAGAAACGCCATAACCTTCCTCATAACGATCAGGAATATAAGTGGCTACAGCATCTGTTCTTGTTTTCAGATAGGACGACATTAAGGCCACTGAACTCGTTCCATCCACGTCATAATCGCCAAATACCAAAATGTTTTCGCCGTCGGCAAATGCTTTTTCAATGCGTTCCACGGCCTTGTCCATATCCTTCATTAAAAAAGGATCGTGCAATTCATTAAGACTTGGCCTAAAAAACTGTTTGGCGTCTTCATAAGTCTCAATGCCACGTGAAAGCAATAAGGACGCAATGGCATCCTCCACTTGAAGTGCCTCACTCAAATGCTTTACTTTAGAAAGTTCTGGTTTTGGTTTTAGAGTCCAACGCATTTTTTAGTTTCAAGTTTCGGGTTTGAAATGTTTCAAGTTTAGTATTTATTAGACCTGACAGGTTTTCCGCCTGCGCTGAAGCTTCGGCGGACAAGTAAAAACCTGTCAGGTCTTGATCTAAACTATTTATTTATTATGATAATGTATTGACGTGTTTACTTTCGCAAATTTCCTAAACATTTCCATAACGCCACAATATTTCTCGATGGATAAATCGACTGCTTTTTTAATTTTATCTTCGTTTAAGTTTTCGCCATAAAAGTGATATTCTACAGAAACGGTATGGTAAATTTTTGGATGCTCTTCGGTCAATTGGCCATAAGTATCCATTCTGAAATCTGAAATCTGAACTTTCATTTTGTCCAAAACAGATACCACGTCTAATCCTGAACATCCCGCCAAAGCAGAAAGCATCATAGCTTTTGGGCGTAATCCAGAATTATGCCCGCCGTGCTCTTCAGACGTATCCATAAAAAGGGTTTTTCCGCTTGGGTTATCGGATTCAAATTGTGAGTTGCCTTTCCAGTGCGTGATGACTTTATCTTCCATTTGTATAAGTTTTAAGTTAAAAAGTATTTGAAGTGACAAGTACTTCTAAGGTTATATTCTTTTATCCAAAAATACCACTAAATATTAAGATTAGGCCTTCTAGGAAAGCGCAATATATTTAGTGTCAAAAAGAAATTGATAATTTACAAAACCTAACAAAGTTTGTTATGAAATTTTCAAAAATTCATGTTCTTTGATAATCAAAAAGATTAGCTAAACCATAATTTGGGTCAAGTCACGTCACAGTAATATTCTGTGCACCGATTTATTTTAGCGTTAAAATGGAAAATCATGAATACACCTGGGAAAACTTTTACTTATTTATTTATAATAATAATTCTAATTTTAGAAATAATGAAATCTGTCAGAATTTGCCAACTTAAAGAGGTAGAATCCCCAACAATTGAATCGATTGGAAATTATGAAATGAAATCAAAAATAGATTATCTAAAAAGCACAGATTCCATCATAAAGATCAACAAGCCTAATTGAAAATTATTTATAATCCAATTTAAGAATTCAGGATAGCTTTGATTGCTAGATTCAACTCCGGCACAACCTCCTTCTCAAACCATGGATTCCGAGTCAACCAAAACCGATTTCTCGGACTTGGATGCGGCAATGGAAAATAGTTAGGTAAGTATTCTTGATAATTATCTAC
>NZ_JBDSLS010000169.1:0-7694 GCF_039916245.1 Gelidibacter sp. | reverse complement strand
AACACTGAATAATGAAGTTTTGATTTTGGCTAAGAGGGTGTTTGATTAACGATTGATGATTAACGATTTTTGATTTTTGAAGTTCAGTTTCAACTTAATTCCTCATGCCTCAAACCTCTGATTATTTACAAATATTGGAGTAGTTGGAAGACTGAATATCGAAGGTGGAACACTGGATGATGAAGTTTTGATTTTGGCTAAGAGGGTGTTTGATTAACGATTGATGATTAACGATTTTTGATTTTTGAAGTTCAGTTTCAACTTAATTTCTTATGCCTCAAACCTCTGATTATTTACAGATATTGACGCTGTTGGAATACTGAATATCGAACATCGAATAATGAAGTTTAAGTTTTGGCTAAGGGAGTGTTTGATTAACGATTGATGATTAACGATTTTTGATTTTTGAAGTTCAATTTCAACTTAATTCCTCCGGCTTCAAATCTCTGATTATTTACAAATATTGGAGTATTTCGAATACCGATTACATAATCCCTCAGACCTCATTCCTCAGACCTGATGCCTCACGCCCCTCAAACTCTTGGCTTCCTAAACATCGTTATCAGAAAAACAAATAGTGCAATAAAAATCGCTATCCGCGCTATATAATCACCTGCTCTTGTGTAGAAGGTTATTTTGTCATTGGCGGTTACTGTTCCTGATAAAGCTCCTTGAGTACCATAGGCTAGTGATGAAGTGATTTCCCCTTTGGCGTTGATCAGTGCGGAAATTCCTGTATTTGCACTTCTCACAATGTCCCGAC
Organism: Gelidibacter sp.; assembly: GCF_039916245.1. GTDB lineage: Bacteria > Bacteroidota > Bacteroidia > Flavobacteriales > Flavobacteriaceae > Gelidibacter. The sequence goes on along the minus strand of NZ_JBDSLS010000169.1, from coordinate 6,931 downwards.
GTGTTTCTATCGCGCGTAAGCGTGCATAGCTTAAATGTTGTTTATGTCCTTGGGTTTCGCCCCACCAGGCGTCATTAGTGATGATGGCTAAAACGCTGGCGCCATTTCGGATGTAGCCGGTGACGAATTCGCCATAAACCGATTCGTAGCAAATGATGGGGGCCACTTTTAAGTTAGGATTGTTTGTATCAAAAACACTGCGTTCTTCCTGTGTGGTTTTCATGGCCAAGGTGCCACCCAAATCAATCATAAAGTCGCCAATCAGAGGTTTTAAAATGCTTTGATATGGGAGTGTTTCCACCCCAACGACTAATTTAGATTTGTGATACAATTGTACACTATCGTTTGTTTTTAGCAACATGGCAGAATTGTAGTCGTCATACCAAAAGCCGTTTTTATGGAAATTGGATTGCTTTTTCACCAGTGATTCCTCAGTAATAAAATTGACAAAAGAAATTCCGGTTAGGATGCTGATATTTGGGTGTTCAGAAATATAAACGTCCAACTTTCTTTTAAAATAAGCCTCTTCTAGCTGATTGATTTTAACATTGTCGGCAAAGACTGTTTCTGGAGCGACGACAAGATTGGTTTGTGGAGTGATTTTGGTGTCAGTCAACTTCAATAATAAGTCGGCGATATCTTCATTAGGCACGTTGTATTTTTCAGAATACGGATCAATATTTGGCTGCAAAGCAATCACATTCATTTGTTCGCCTTCAATCTTATAAGTGTAATAGATTGCCAAGGAGATTAAAATCGGTAAAACGATCACAATCAAAATAACAATGCCATTGGTTTTAATGCTTTTTATAGAGTTTTGAACTTGATATTTCAGAACCAGTTTATACACCAAAATATTCACGAGCCATACCCATAGCGTGCCGCCAAAAGTTCCTGTGTATTCATACCATTGGATCCAAGTGAAATATTCTGAAAAGCCGTTTCCTAAATTTAGCCAAGGCCATGAAAAATCCCATCCTAAATGTAGTTTTTCAAAAGCCATCCATAAACACATCAAAAACACGAGACTGATGTTGATTGTGGCGCGATTGGCAATGCTGTGATAGATGACCATTAACAATGCCATGAGCATGGAGTTTACCAAAATGGCGAAACTGGCCCCAAATACATCCGCATATTGCAGCCAATTGGTGGTTATAAAGTTCCAAATGACAAAAGAGAGATAGCTGTACCCGAAAATCGACCATTTCTTCCATTTAACACCAGAAGTCCTGATATTTCGTTCCACTAATAAAAGCGGTACAAATCCAATGAATAAGAAGACTGGAAATCCGTAGGTTGGCCAACCTAAGGCTAAAAGTAATCCTGAAAATAGGGCTAAAAGGAAGTGTTTCATTGTGGAAATTTACAAACTAAATATGACATCATTGAAGCTGGCTATCTAAAAACACTAAAATCTAATTTTATAGAAAAGACGTTGGAGTAGAGGGCGGCACTTTGATCGCCAATATCCGTAAAGGCATAATCGATGGCAATGCCTCGGTATTTAAAGCCGACGCCAAAATTAGGCTGAAAAGTTAAGTTTTCCGAATGGTCCAGTTGCAGTTCATTTTGAAAATTACCGACACCTGCTCTTAAAAAAACCAAATCGGTATAGCCAAATTCAAATCATAGAGATGGTGTAATACTGGCGATTGAAGTTGAGATGACATCATTGTTTTGTTCAAAACGCACATTAAGATCTAAAGCAGTGACCAATGAATAATCATAGTGGAACACAAATTTTTTAGACATTCCCAATTGGAGTTTAGGAATGGTCAGCTCTGTAGATTCCGGTACTTCCTGATTTTGACCTTCAACGGCATCTTTTATAGTGGCGAGTTTATCTTTATCAAAAGTCCAGGCATTGAAAGTCGTGGTAATATCTCTGGCCATTATTCCGAATTTCCAATTGTTCTGTGATTGGAATTGAATGCCTAAATCGAGACCAAATCCCCATGAAGAAGCGAAATCCCCAATAATCCGACGGATTACTTTTGCATTGACGCCATAGCTAAAACCATCCAACGGAATTTTTCGTGCGTAGGAAAACGTTAGGCCATAATCGGCAGCTGAAAAGAGACGAATACGGTCGTAGTTAATATTGCCCTGGGCATCGATTAATTGTGTGGTGTCTAAAATGTCGTCTACGCCAAAACGGATTAACGAAATTCCAACGGCGCTTCTATCATCCAAAGGCATGGCGAACGCAGCATAGTTGTAATTAGCAATATTTGCGAAATAACTAGAGTGCATGAGAGCCATTTGATTGTTTTCGAGTTCGACCAAGCCCGCAGGATTCCAATAGCCGGAATTCACATCGGAAGTCTGCGATACCACAGCATTGCTCATCCCTAAGGCAGCGGCATTAACCCCAATATTCATAAACTCATTGGAGTATTTGCGAGTAGATTGACCATAAGTCAATATAGTAAGTAGAAAGAACGCAATAAAAGTAGTCGTTTTCAATCGCAGAATTTTTACAAAGATGCACAATATATTTTATTTTATTGAACTTGAATTTGTGGTAGATATTGTGTTTGTCAGTGATTTGAAGAGAATCAAGACCGCTTCGCTGTTAGAACCAAGAATCAAGACACAAACCTCAAAATATTTAAAACATAGCTTTTATAATTTTAAATCTAGCAGGAAATTCGAAGTTGTTAGCATTTAACAAAACTGAAAAATGAGGACATGTTGAATATAACCTTGATAATTATTTATCAGCCATAACTTTTGAAGGCCGACGAAGTTTTTAATCGGATAACAATGATTTATTATTATTATTATTATTATTTATTGTGTTATTGCCAATTGGAGGTGTAATAGAACGCAGATGACGCTGATTTTGGCTGATTTTCACGGATTTATTTGGGCATAAATCGGATTAATTGCTTAGATTTTAAGTTGTGATTTAGATCCTACCCGTTCCACAAGCGCGTTAGCACTTAATTCTTTGTACTTAATTCTAATTAATTCCTGCATCTGCCCAACATTTTATGCTTTACGATTCCAATAAATGGTTTTAAGCATATTCTTATAAAAATAGTTTGCTATTTTTACAGAAAATTATATCATGGCCATAAAAAGACATCTTCCCAATATCATTACGCTCCTCAATTTATTTTCAGGTAGTATCGCAGTTTTATTAGCGGTTCAAAACTATTTTGTGGGTGCGGCCCTATTTATGTTTTTAGGGATCTTTTTTGATTTTTTTGACGGACTTCTCGCCCGAAAATTAAATGTACAGAGTGAATTGGGTCTCCAGTTAGATTCTTTAGCAGATATGGTCACCAGTGGATTGGTGCCTGGAGTGGTCATGTTTAAGCTTTTGAATATGTCTTTAGGAACTCCGGTTTCTGAAAACTCTGAAGCGCTTTGGAGCAGCACAAACTTATTTGAAGGTCTGCATCATTATGCGCCTTTAGCCTTTGTGGGCTTTTTTATTACGCTGGCTTCTGCCTATCGTTTGGCTAAATTTAATTTGGATGAAGATCAGCAGTCTTCTTTTAAAGGATTGCCGACCCCGGCCAACGCCCTTCTGATCGTGTCGTTGCCATTGATTATGGAGTTTCAAAATAGTGATGCCATTAATGCATTTATTTTGAATCCGTGGTTTTTGATAGTGATGACGGTTTTAAGTTGTTATATCCTCAATTCAAGTGTCAACTTATTTGCCTTAAAATTTAAGGATTGGAGTTTTAAAACGAATGCAGTACGTTATATTTTCATCATTTTAAGTGTGATCTTTATTGTTCTTTTCAAGTTTTTGGCAATCCCAATCATTATTGTTTTTTATGTTTTACTGTCTTTATTTTCGAAATCACTGACGAAATAAGAGGTCCCTTATACTTAATTTAACAAGCGTAGTCTAATACCTAATTCACATAAATAGATGGCTTCAGGATTTTTTGCACTTTTAGATGATATTGGAGCACTTATGGATGACGTGGCATCCATGGCTAAAATTTCTACAAAAAAAACAGCCGGAATTCTGGGTGATGATTTGGCCGTTAATGCTGAAAAGGCTTCAGGATTTGTGGCCTCTCGAGAACTACCTGTTTTATGGGCCATTACGAAAGGCTCTTTTGTTAATAAACTCATTATACTGCCGGTGGCCTTTTTGTTAAGTGCCTTTTTACCTGTTGCCGTTACAGTGGTTTTGATATTGGGAGGAATTTATTTGGCTTACGAAGGTGCCGAAAAAGTTTATGAATATTTGGTGCCGCATCCTCATAAAACAGAAAATGTATCGAAGGAGAATCTTAGTGAGGGGGAAATTTTGGAACTTGAAAAATCAAAAATTAAATCGGCCGTTGTTACTGATTTCATTTTATCCGTAGAAATCGTGATTATTGCTTTGGGCAGTGTCATAGGGATTCCACTTCTCAACCAAATTTTAGTAGTTACCATCGTGGCATTGATTGCAACGGTTGGGGTTTATGGTATTGTAGCTTTAATTGTGAGAATGGACGATTTTGGTTATAGTTTGATAAACTTCAACGATAAAGATAAAAGTATATCAGACTTTTTTGGACATTTGTTGGTCAACGCCTTGCCTTGGGTTATCAAAAGTTTAGGCGTTATTGGTACCATTGCTTTATTGCTTGTCGCTGGTGGTATTTTTATCCATAATCTAGATTTTCTGCATCATTTTTTAGAAACTTGGCCTTCCCTTATCAGAGAGTTTATTGTGGGTGTCGCTTTTGGATTTGTGGCTCTGTTGGTTTTTGCTGGGATTAAAAAGGTTGTTGGATTGATTAGGAAGTGAGTTTTTGTTATATGAAGTTGTTGGTGGAAAACACCAACAATGGCGAAGATATCATAGGTTGGCAGTAAGTTACGATTTTAAGAAAGCTTCGGTTTAATTTTGTATTTTAGTTAAAATAAAAAGACTATGGAAACACTTAAATTAAGGAGGAAACTGATTAGGCAATTTGAGGTCATGATAAAAAATGATGATAAACTCAAGGCTTTGGAAGGTGTTTTTGACGCTTTAGATTCTTCTGAATCAATTTCTAAAGTTCCAGATGAGCACTATGATTTAATCAGTGAACATCGTGAGCAATATTGGAATGGTGCTGTTGAAGGGAAGAGTTGGGAAGAGGTGAAGCGAAGTCTGAATTCTAAGTATGGATTATAGTTTAGTGATTCTTCCACTTGCGCAGAAAGAAATTGACACTGCATTAGGTTGGTACGAATCCAAACAAAAAGGAGTAGGAGTAGAGTTTTTAGCTTATTTGGAAAGTTATTTTTTGGCACTTAAAGAAGGTGGTGCTATTTTTCAAATAAAAAGAGGACCCTGTTTTAGAGAGTTGCCATTGAAAAAATTTCCGTTCGTGATTATTTATGAAATCAGAGCCAATGAAATAATCGTTTTCTCAGTATTCAACACCTATCAAGATCCAAACAAGAAGTTAATATGATCCAAAAAAGGTTCAGCCTTTAAAAATGCAACTTCTTTTTACGTAATTCAAAATTCTGACCCAAATATACTTTACGTACCATTTCATCTTCGGCCAATTCTTCAGGTTTTCCGGCTTTAAGAATATTACCTTCAAACATCAAATAGGTTCTGTCCGTAATGGCCAAGGTTTCTTGAACGTTATGGTCAGTGATTAAAATGCCAATATTCTTTTTGGTCAGTTGCGCGACGATGCGTTGAATGTCTTCAACCGCCACAGGATCCACCCCGGCAAAAGGCTCATCTAATAAAATAAAGTTAGGATTTGTGGCTAAGGCACGTGCGATTTCTGTACGACGGCGTTCGCCACCTGATAATAAATCGCCTCTACTTTTACGGATATGGCCCAATCCAAATTCGTCAATCAAAGATTCCATTTTATCCTGCTGCTCTTTTTTTGACAGTTTGGTCATTTGCAACACGCTTAATATATTGTCCTCGATACTTAATTTTCTAAAAACCGAAGCTTCCTGCGCTAAATAACCAATCCCGTGCTGGGCACGTTTGTACATTGGGAATTTCGTGATTTCCTGATTATCCAGAAAAATTTTGCCGCCATTGGGTTTAATTAGGCCAACAATCATATAAAATGACGTGGTTTTACCAGCACCATTTGGGCCGAGTAAGCCTACAATTTCTCCTTGATTGACTTCTAATGAAACATCCTTGACCACTTGACGGCCACCGTAGGACTTCATTAAATTTGTTGCGCTTAATTTCATAGATATAATTGATTGGTTAAAAATAGTATAATCCTTTCGGACAGTTATTAAACCAATTTTTTTTATAATAAGTTTAATTTTGGGCCTCCAAAGCTTCCCAGAATTCGTACGCCCGACGTAAATGTGGAATCACGATTGTGCCTCCAACCAAGGTCGCAATTCCAAGCGCTTCGTTGATTTCGGCTTTTGTGAGACCTTGCTTATAGCTCGTTTCCAAATGGTATGCAATGCAATCGTCACATCGCAACACCGCAGAAGCTACCAAGCCAAGTAATTCTTTGGTTTTGACATCCAGAGCACCTTCCGCGTAAGCGTTGGTATCTAAATTAAAAATACGTTTAATGATTTTATTGTTGTCATCACCCAAAATTTTATCATTCATTTTGGTGCGGTACTCATTAAATTCTTTGACAATATCAGACATGTTTTTTGATTTTATTTCCCTCTTTTCGGGATTGGTTTCTAACTACAATGGCAGAAATATAAATACTTACTTGATATAATATGAGGATAGGAATCGCCACAATGACCTGACTTGCCACATCAGGAGGCGTGATGATCGCCGATAGTATAAGGATAATCACCAGAGCATATTTTCTATATTTTTTAAGCATTTGAGGATTAACGACTCCAATTTTGGTTAAAAAATAGATAATTATGGGCAGCTCAAATACCAAGCCCGCAGCAATAGATGCCGAGCGGACTAAACTGATATAGGAACTGATGTCAAATTGGTTGCTCACTT
>NZ_JBDSLS010000168.1:0-3084 GCF_039916245.1 Gelidibacter sp. | reverse complement strand
GTAGAAACCCTCAAGAAATTAATGAAATCGACGATTGACTTTCTGCAAACAAAACACAATTAAGTCCATGGATAAAGCAACACAAACAATGATTGAAAACCTGTACAAGAACACAGGTAAATCTTTGGAACAATGGGTAGAAATTGTAACCAAAGAAAACTTCGAAAAACACGGAGAAATCATTAAATTTCTTAAGGAGCAACATGACTTCACCCATGGATTCGCAAACCTTGTGGCTCACAAATCGAGAGCCTCTGATGCTGGTTCGGCAGAAAACACCGATGATTTAATAACTGCGCAATATCAAGGAAAAGAAAATTTGAAACCGATTTATGACAAGCTTATTTCAGAAATTGTGTCTTTCGGTAATGATATCGAAATCGCACCTAAAAACGCTTATGTCAGTTTACGCCGAAACAAGCAATTTGCAACAATAGGCCCCGCGACTAAAACACGTTTTGAAATCGGAATTAATCTAAAAGGACAAGAGCCATCAGATAGATTGGAAGCCGAAAAACCGAACGCCATGTGTTCGCATAAAATCAAAATAGCTAATATTAACGACATCGACAGCGAAGTAATAAACTGGATTAAAAACGCCTACGAAAATGCCAAATAATACGATTATGACAAACAGAAAAATAGAAATCAAATGGGCCATCATCTTTTCAGTAGTAGGATTACTTTGGATGGTTTTGGAAAAACTAAGTGGACTTCATGGAAAATATATCGACTACCATTTATATCTGACCAATTTATTTGCCATTCCTGCCATTTGGATGATGGTTTTAGCGCTTAAAGAAAAAAAGCGAAAGGATTATAAAGGACAAATATCCTACAAGCAAGGCTTGGTTTCAGGAATTATCCTCTCGGCAATTATTGCTCTATTAAGTCCATTAACACAGTGGATTACCTCTTATGTCATCACGCCAGAATATTTCCCAAACGTCATAAAACGTTCTGTAGAAATAGGCTATTATAAAACAACAGAAGAAGCTCAGGCTAATTTCAACTATAAAAACTACGCTATTCAAGGGGCTATATTCTCATTTATTATGGGAGTCATAACTACGGCAATAGCCATGATTTTTATTAGAAGCAGGAAGGAAATCAAATTAAACACTATAAAAATGAATTAGTATGGAAGATCACAAGGAGCAAAAACCTGATGCAGACAATGAAAAAGATAAAACGCCTAGAGTAACAGGAATAGGTGGCATTTTCTTTTTCTCAGATAATCCTGGAAAAACTAGAGATTGGTACGCTGAAAATTTAGGGCTTGAAGTAAATGACTGGGGTTCGAGTTTTGAGTTTAGAAATGCCAACCGACCGCAAGAAATCAATTACCTACAGTGGAGTCCTTTTAAAAACGGAAGTGAGTATTTTGAACCTTCAAAAAAGGAATTCATGATCAATTACCGAGTTCAAAATATTGATGGCTTAGTTGAGAAACTCAAAGCAAATGGCGTGACTATAGTGGACGCTATTGAAACATTTGATTATGGAAAATTCGTCCACATTATGGATGCTGATGGCAACAAAATAGAGCTTTGGGAACCTATAGATAAGGTATTTACGGCAATGGGAGGGAAAACCACGAAATAAAAAACAATCTATTTAAAAGCAAAGCAGAATATGAGGAAGCTAGTTGCCGGCATCAATATGACGATTGATGGGATTTGTGACCATACTGCAATAATTCCCGATGATGAAATACATCAACATTATACAGATCTCTTACGAAACGCTGACACCATTCTCTATGGAAGGATAACCTATAATCTTATGGAATACTGGCGAGATTTGGCAAAAAGTCCTTCTGGCGAAAAATCAATGGACGACTTCGCTTTTGCAATGGACAACATTCCGAAAATTGTTTTCTCCAACACCCTTAAAAATGTGGATTGGCACAGTGCAAAACTATCTCATCAACCTCTTAAAGAGGCAGTTTTAGAGCTTAAGCAACAATCGGGTAAGGACATTTTAGTTGGCAGTCGGAGTTTAATCATACAATTAATGCATCTTAATTTAATTGATGAATTCCAACTCTGTATTCACCCTGTCATTGCAGGAAAAGGTTCTCCATTGTTTAAAAACATCAGCGACAGGAAAATATTTAAACTTTTGAAGAAGAAGGTATTCGGTAGCGGCGCCATAATTCTTTACTATGCTCCAATACCTGAACAATGAGTAATTCACGAATGATGAACTATGAAAAACTGTAAATTCAGTAATATGATAAAAACTGATTTTAATGTCGTGGAATCTAAATTAATATGACATCATTTTAAATGCATTTGTTCTTGACATTTCAGAACAGATTGCAAAAGTTTCATAATATAGCATTTCAATTCTTATAAATAATCATGGAACCGCCAACATACTTTATAACATTTCTACAATAAGAATACAAAACTTAATTAAACATATGCAGACTACAAAAGAACATAATGATAAGATTTCAAAAATGACATTTGCTTCGGTTTATCCCCATTATATTACCAAAGTTGAGAAAAAAGGGCGAACCATTGCTGAATTGCATGAGGTCATTGAATGGCTGACGGGTTTTAACGAAACCAAAATACAAGAACTTATTGAGGAGAAAGCTACCTTTAAAACATTTTTTGAAACCGCAGTTTTAAATCCAAATGCTACACTAATTACAGGTGTTATTTGTGGCTATCGAATAGAAGAAATTGAAACTCCCCTAACCCGCCAAGTAAGGTATTTGGATAAGTTGGTCGATGAATTAGCCAAAGGTCGCCCAATGGAAAAAGTTTTGCGAGTAGCAAGCAAACTATAAAAGCTTAGAATCATCTTGCGAAAAATTTCAATCAAATTAGGTTTCTCCAACTCATCTGAGGGAATTAATTCAGAAATCCGAACAAACGCAATATGAGAAAACTAAAAGAGTTATTCACTTGAGAAATTTTTATTACGTGTTCCCAATATATACTTTAAATGAAGCAAATAATTACCTCACTAATTTTCTTACTTGGCTTATTAAGCAGCAGCGCCCAGACTGCTTTGGACATTACAAATTTACAAACACCTGCTTTAGACGAAAGTTCTGGACTCCTTTTT
>NZ_JBDSLS010000167.1:0-6092 GCF_039916245.1 Gelidibacter sp. | reverse complement strand
CAAAAAATAGACTTCACTATTTCGGTAATGTATGTGATGCTAAAATGGAATTATCCAAAATAGGCAGAATTGCAGAAACCGAATGGTTAAAAACATTTGAAATGCGACCTGATATGAATTTACTAATGGCTGATTTTGTGGTAATGCCCAATCATTTTCATGCCATAATAATTATAGGAAAAAATGAATATAACATGAAAAATGAGGCTAAAGACGCAATGCTTTGCGTCTCTACAAGGGAATCACAACCCATAAACCAATTTGGACCACAATCCAAAAGTTTGGCATCCATCATTCGTGGTTTTAAATCGGCCGTTACATTTAATGCACGTAAAATTGACGCGTCATTTGCATGGCAACCATCATATCACGAACACATCATACGAAATAGCAAATCATTTAATACCATTTCAACTTACATACAAAACAATCCTAAAAATTGGGTAAATGATAAATTTAACGCTTGATGAGCATTTCTACAGAAAACCTAAATTCGCAAGGAAACGAACTGATCAGAGTATAAAAACAAAAATCCTGAGCAAACACTCAGGACTTTCATTTAAAACAATATTTAAATTTTCTGGTCGAAAGCTTCGTTCAAAACTTCTGATCCAACATTCTCATGCTATAGTATTTCCTTCGGTTTTTCAGATTTTACCAAGGATACTAAAATCCCAACTGCAAGCGCTAAACCTATAAATCCTAAGGACACCCATTCTGGGAATTTAAAGTAGTGTACGATTAACATTTTAATACCGACAAAAGATAAAATGGCAATCAAACTGTATTGTAAATAACCGAAGCGTTCCAACATATTTGCCAAAAAGAAATACATCGATCGCAAGCCTAAAATGGCGAAGATATTCGAGCTGAATACTAAGAACGGATCTGAAGTAATTGACAAAATTGCCGGAACGCTATCAATCGCAAACACCACATCCATGACTTCAATAACAACCAAAGCCACAAACAAAGGTGTAGCTACCGTAAGATGACGCCGTTTCACAAAAAAATGTTCATTCTCAATATCTGTAGTAATCGGCATGATCCTTCTCAGCGTTTTAAAAACAAAGGAATCTTTAGGATGAAAGTCATGATCATCTTTAGTAAACAACATTTTTAGCGCGGTAAAGACTAAGAAAGCACCAAAGATATAAGTCATCCATGAGAATTTATGAATCAACATGACTCCCAAGAAGATCATCAATCCTCTAAATACTACCGCACCCAAAATTCCCCAAAACAACACGCGATGCTGGTATATGGGCGGAATTTTGAAGGAAGCAAAAACAATAGCAATCACAAATATATTATCAATACTTAAGGACAACTCAATAAGATATCCAGTGATATATTTAATCATCGCATCCTGGGGTAATAGCTGATCAGGATTATCAATATGCACGCCCCCACTATATAACCAATAGATCACTCCTGAAAACGCAAATGATAAGGACACCCAAACGGCGGTCCAAATCCCAGCCTCTTTCGAGCTGATGACATGTGGATTCTTGTTAAATACGCCGAGATCTAAGGCCAAAAAGATAATTATTCCAATAATAAATAGAATCCAAACTGTCATTTAAATGGTGTTTTTAGTTATGCAAATATACTTTTAAATCATCCGATTTATTTTCAATATTAGGAAAATATTGGCTTTTAAATAGCTGCTTTTTTCATATCAAAAACTTTAAGGATTTTCGGGTAATAGGCTCCCAAAGCCACGCCTCTTACCACCACATAAAATATAAAAGACAGCCACAAACCGGCATTTCCGTAATAACGCACCAGAATCAAACTTAAGCCAATAAACGCAATCAAGGCTAATATGGTTGCATTTCGCATTTCCTTACTTTTGGTAACGCCAATGAAAACCCCATCCAACTGAAAGGCCACAAAAGAAAATAAGATATAAACCACCGCATAGTTTTTATAGTTGGAAGCGATGGTTTGCACTTGACCATCTTTAGTTAACAAAGGAATTACAGTATCACTAAAAAGAAATACGCTTAGCGCAAGCAATACAGCCGTTGCTCCTGCCAAAACTGTCGATTGTTTAATCTGACTTGTGAAAGCCAATTTATCCTTAGCACCAAAAGCATTTCCGGCGAGCATTTCAACCACATGGGCATAGCCATCCAAAAAGAAAGCCGACAAGGTTACAAATTGTAATAACACATGATTGGCGGCAAGAGTATGATCGCCGAATTTAGCGCCCTGATTGGCAAACCAGCCAAAACCACTCAACAAAGCAAGGGTACGAATCATGATATCGGAATTCACTTTAAACAAGGCGATTAACTTGGATGGATATAAAATCTGCGTTTTCAACTCTTTCGCACGAGCTAAAGGCCGATTCAGACCTAGTTTATGAAACAACACATAACCAGCAAAAAATAAAGTTAGCCATTCTGCCAATACAGTTCCAAGTGCAATCCCCTTAACGCCCATTCCAAAGCCGACCACAAAAGTGATATTGAATACAATGTTTAATCCGTTGAGAAATAACTGTACCCAAAGCAATCGCTTGGTCCAGCCCATTCCGATGAGCGTTCCCAACAAGGAAAACGTAATTAATGTAGCGGGCGCTCCCCAAATTCGGATGTAGAAATAATCCTTAACCAACTCTTTAATTTCATCACTCGCACTCAATAAATAGACGGAGAACTCGCCAATTAATTTCTGTAAGACGACAAGAATGAAACCGATTGCAGCGCCAAGAAAAATAGTTCTAAAAACTAAAGCATGCAATTCGTTATTGTCTTCGGCTCCCGAAGCTTGCGCAACAAAACCGGTGGTGCCCATTCTTAAAAAACCAAATCCCCAATACACAAAACTAAAAATCAACGCTGCCAAAGCTATCGCTCCCAAATCAGCAGCTGATGCCGTTTGTCCAATCGAAGCCGTATCTACCAGACCCAAAAGCGGGACGGAGGCATTGGCGATGATTATTGGGATCGCCAATTTGATGATGTGTATATAATTGCTTTTTTGCATTAATGGAGTAACTTTTCTGAAATCTTATCGGATTTATATATTGTCCTTACTTTGAAAAAACTCAATTACTTTTTCATCCTTAATAAGTAATTCTGTATATTTTGTTATCGAGTCAGAAGACATTTCAGGACTTTTAATCTGCAAGGATCGTAAAGTTTGATCTTTTCGTGGCGCAATTAGGATTGTTTTACCGAAACTCAAATCAAAAATTCGTGTATTGACTATCGCATAAGCATTATTTTCAGCAGTTATAAAAGCTACATAGTCAATTCGATTATCTTTTGTGCTAATAAATCCTTGTCCCAAATAATCGGGATGATTTCTTGACAGAACAACACTATGCGCTAAATTATAATTTACATTATCAATCGTATCTGTTAACACTAAGATTTGGAAAAACACCTCATCTTTTCTTCCTATCAACCGGGCTTTATTTAAAGAGTTCTCTTTAACGAAAAAGCTTCTCATAAAAATTTTTCGATCTTTTATTTCAAATTGCCCAGCTACAACTCCTACGCCCTTAAAACTACCTTTGCCTATTAAGTCATATTTAGGCTGTGGAAATACGCCTAATTGAAAAGGTCCGGAATCTCCAAAATCGATATCTTGCTGGTCCTGCTTAAGCATTTTTATATCCCAAGTAGATGAGTCATTTCTATTATTGAGATGATTTTCTCTTTTTTGATGTTTCCATTGATTGTCTTCGGACTTAATTACCGAAGTTGTATTCGAACAACTTGATAGGACAAGAAGAATATTCAGAAACAATAACATTCTTTTCATAAGAATAGATTTTGCGAAGTCCTGATGATACCAGGTCATTTCGATTAAGACAAACCTAATCATCTTTTCAAGATCCACTTAAAATAAACTTCACTTTTAATAATATTTTTGACGTTAACCAATATTGAATCAAGTATTACTATGTTTCAATGTTATAGCAAAAGGATTTTGTAAATTTGTCTCTATGACAATTTTAATCATAGAAGACGACTTACGTGTTGCCGAACTTTTGCAAAGAGGTTTGGAAGAGCAAGGTTTTAAGCCAACTTTAGCTTATGATGGTGTTTCGGGTAAAAAATTAGCTTTACAAAACGATTATGACCTCATCATAACCGATATTATTTTGCCGAAAATGGATGGCATCGATTTGTGTAAACTTATCCGGCAAACCAAGCCGAATATGCCCATCATCATGTTGACTGCTTTAGGAACCACCGATGATAAAATTGAAGGTTTTGATGCTGGAGCGGATGATTATTTGGTCAAGCCTTTCGAAATGCGCGAACTCATGGCTCGCATCAGAGCATTACTGAATCGGAGAGCAAACAGCACTAACAACTCAACTGTTATTCTGAATTATGACGATCTGGAAATGAATTTGCACACAAAAATGGTCAAACGCAACGATCAGGATATCAGTTTAACGCCCAAAGAATTTAAGCTGTTGGAATATATGCTTCAAAATCCCGAGCGCGTTTTATCACGTTCTGAAATCGCCGACAAAGTTTGGGATACCCATTTTGATACTGGCACTAATTTTATTGACGTCTATATAAATTATTTACGCAAAAAAATCGATCGTGAATTTGAGCACAAACTCATTCATACCAAATCAGGAATGGGATTCGTTTTGAAACGGGAAGACAGCTAAAGAACCTGTGGTATCTCAAACAGAATGGAGGTCTACTTAATTCGTGAAATGAATAGTCGCATTTTACGCGATTTCAGCTAACGAATAGATTAGTGTAAATTCGTGAAATTCGTGTCTAAAATTTTTAGAATTACGAATTTAATTATCCATAAATTTTTAGTTGCGCTTTGAAAACAAGAACGAGACTCGCCATATTATTTACGCTGATTACGGCCACCATACTGTTGATTTTTGCCGCTATCATCTACTATTCCACACAAGAAAGTCGCGAACGCGAATTTTATACCCTTCTTAAAAAAGAAGCGATCACCAAAGCCAATCTGTTTTTTAATGCCGAAGTAAACCCGCAGACACTTCAAGATATTTACCGAAGCAATCGTCAGGTTTTGAACGAAGTTGAAGTCGCTATTTATGACAAGGATTTTACGCTATTGTATCATGATGCTGTCGATATTGATTTTGTGAAGGAAACAAAATCCATGAATGACGACATCTATAAAAAGGGCGAGATCCAATTCGACCAAGAAGGTTGGCAAGTAATTGGCTTGCGCTATGAATTTGAGGGCAATAATTATGTGGTCACTGCTACTTCTTATGACCAATATGGCTACAACAAATTAAATAGCTTATTGAAAACAAGCGTTCTTGTTTTTGTGATTGCGATTGCATTCATCTATATCGCAGGGGTTTTCTTTTCGAAAAAGGCTTTTAAACCGGTTAGCGAAATGGCTGAAAAAGCCAAAAACATCACGGCTAAAAATCTGGATTTGCGATTACCTTCCAATGACAATAAAGACGAATTATCCGAACTCGCGCAGACCTTTAATGCCATGTTAGACCGTCTGGAACAGTCTTTTGATGCTCAAAAACACTTCGTTTCTAATATTTCGCATGAACTCCGAACGCCATTGGCCGCAATCATTACCGAATTGGAATTATCGATTAACAAAGAGCGGAATGTTGAAGATTATAAAACCGCTATTGAAAACAGTCTTAAAGATGCTAAAAAAATTGTCCGACTTTCAAATAGCCTTTTGGATATAGCCAAAGCGAGTTATGATCCGTCCGAAATTTCATTTAAATCTGTACGCATTGATGAAGTTTTATTGGATGCCAGACAACAAGTACAACGCGGCAATCCTGATTATAAAATTGACATTCACTTTGAAACTGATTTTGATAATGATGAACAGATTTCGATTAATGCGAATGCCTATCTCTTAAAAGTCGCTTTTGCCAATCTCTTTGAAAACGGCTGTAAATTCTCTGAGGATCATCATTCCAAAGTTTCAATTGCTTTTAAATACCAGAGCATTCAATTGCAATTCTCCGATCATGGGATTGGCATTTCTGAAATTGATTTGAAAAATATTTTTAAACCTTTTTATAGAGGCGATAATCAGAAGTTCGCCGACGGCAATGGCATTGGATTATCCTTGAC
>NZ_JBDSLS010000166.1:0-5079 GCF_039916245.1 Gelidibacter sp. | reverse complement strand
AAATCCTTGATTTTAATTTTTGACCAATCCACCTCATAGGTTTTATTCGTCGTGTCTCGGTTGAAAAAACAGATAGCCATATCGCCGTTAGACAATGGTTTTTGCCAAATTTCAAAATTACCAAAGTCTTCAATCTTAAATCCTTGCTTACCCAAAACATCTTGATTCACTGCAATCAATGCTTTATTGGTCAGGATTTTATGATCGCTAGCGCTCATCGATCTTAAATCGTTGCCTGCCATTAAAGGCGCTGCCAACATGCACCACATACTAAAGTGTGCTCTTGCTTCATTTTCGGGCATATTATTATTTCCAACGGCAAGCATATCGGGATCGTTCCAATGCCCAGGACCAGCATATTTTTCTAAACCAACTTGCAGGTCAACGATGTCTGACCATCCCAGATGATTTCCCCAAATATCGCCATCGTATCGGCCTTGCATATCAATATCCAGAGTCGTTCGCCAAAGGTGCGCGACATCTTCAGCCCATTCCCAAGGTTTGTTTTCGCCCCATTCACACATACTAAATACAATAGGTCGTCCCGCTTTATGCAAGGCATCTCTCATCAGCGCGTAAGATTGTTTTGCATCTTGCCCTTCAGTAAAACACCAGTCGTATTTTAAATAATCGACACCCCATTCCGCATAAACCTCAGCATCTTTCATTTCAAAACCTTTACTTCCTGGGCGATCTGCGCATGTTTTTGTTCCTGCATCGGAATAGATCCCAAATTTCAAACCTTTGGAATGGACATACTCCACTAAATTTCTTATCCCGGAAGGAAACTTCTCTTTATCCACTACTATATATCCATTGTCATCACGACCTATTTGCCAGCAATCGTCAATCACGATATATTCATAACCCACCTCTTTAAACCCTTTTTCAGCCATGGCATCGGCCATCTCTTTAATGACGGTTTCGTTAACTCCATCACATTGAAAACTGTTCCAACTATTCCATCCCATCGGAGGCGTCATTGCCAAACCTTCAAATTTTTGGGCAAAACCATGGCCAACAAAAACAAGTGTAAACATTAAAAAAAGGATTTTTCTTCTCATGACTTTAAATTTTATATTATTCATTATTATTAGAAAAAGTAGACGCAGGCAAACCGGATTCATTAATTAAATTCCCATCGGAATAAGACGTATACCCATACTTTATATATCTCGGATTTTCAATTTCCGGAGACCAAACGACCAACGTATTATTGACGATTTTAGATTTTGCAGAAACAAATTTTTTATCAGAACCAGCAATAAACACATCCTTTACAGCCTTATTATCTGTAGTTTTCAAACCTTCGCCATGCTTAAAATGGACTTCCAAAGTGCTGCCCTTCACGTTGACAAAATCTAAAAGCGGTCCTGAAAAAGCAATATCAACATTATAATCCTTATGAAGTGCGATATTTGAAAGTCGTTTACCAACAATCCATTTTTTTGTTGGATGCACATCAGTTTTATTGCCAACATCATAAGAGACGGCCATTCCTGTATGTGGTATTGTTAATAATTTTCGTTGAGAATCTCTAAACAATCCCCAATTTGGTCTTTCAATACTGCTCAACTGCACATAATAGAACGGCAAATCGGCATTATTGAAATGACGCCGCCAATCATTGACCAACATCTTAAACAAGTTGGAATGCAATCCCACCTGTTCGGCATTGGATTCGCCTTGATACCAGATCACACCTTTGATATTATAATCTGTAAGCGGCAAAATTCCCGCATCAAACAAAATCGTCGGTTGGTACGGATGTCTCGCTTTTATTTTAGATTTCGGCTGATCTTCCATATTGAGTTCTATCCGTTCACGCACCCAAGTATCCACCATCGGATTTAAGCGGGTATCATTCAATAAATCCACCGTTTCATGAGTTTGCTCCATGGATTCCCGACTAATCCAACTTTGGATCGGCGAACCCCCAATCGCATTTTTAATAATACCAACAGGTACATTCAATTTTTTCTGAAGATTATATGCGAAAGCATAGGCGACTGCGGAAAAATCGCCAAGATTACTTGTCGTTGCCAGCGACCATCCTGAATTTTCGAAATAAGCATTGGCATTAGAATTTTGAAGTTCCTCATCCGTAAATTTTTCGCCCGATAAGGTTTTCCCAGTCATAGAAAACAAAAACACATTCGGATTCATAGAATCTTTTAAAACGGTCGTCGCACTTTCCATATCACGTAATTTCCAACCCATATTGGATTGCCCGGAAGCCAACCAAACCTCACCAATATAGACCTTGTTTATTGCAATGGACTTCGTAGCCGTTGCAAATTTCAATGGATACGGACCGCCAGCTGGCATGGGTGGAAACTCAACTTTCCAATTTCCATTAAAATCAGCTTTTACCTTTTGGGTCTTCTTGTTAAATTGAACGGTAACCACATCATTATAATTGGCCGTTCCATTAAAACGAATGGCCTCATTCCGTTGCAGCACCATGTTTTCACCATAAAGGATGGACAGTTTCAAACCACCGTAATTTCCAGTGATGGCACTATACACTTTATCCGCAATAATTTTAGCACCTTCTTTGGTTGGATGCAAATTATCAGGAAAATATTCAGGAAAACGGTACAAAGGCTCATGTAAATCAATGACTTCTACCTGTGCTTTTTGAGCGATGACTTCTATTTTGGATTGAATTTCCTTAAAACTTTCACGCATGCCTTCCTCAAACCAATGATGACCAGAAAAAGTAGGCGTCATTTTGCAAATGATCACATTGGGTTTGGACGGCAGATTCTTATACACCGCAATCATATCTAAATAATCCTGTTCAAATTCGTCTTTATGATTTGGCCAGTTGTTATTGCCTTGATCATTTAAACCCAAATGAATGATGACAATATTTGGTGCGAATTTTTTAGAGTTTTCAAATTCAGGCGTGTTCCAATAGGGTTTATGTCCGTTTTTGAGCATGGTTGCCCCAGAATAGCCAAAATTTCCAACTTCATAATTTGATCCTAATAGGTTTTGAAGTTGCTGAGGATACGAATTTTCTTCTCTATCTACAATCCCAGCGCCGAAAGTGACGCTATCACCAACACAGGCGACTTTTACGGTTTGGGAAACCATTGCATAGGACAAAAGCAATATCAAGGCACTAAGAATACTTTTGCTGTTTTTTGAAGTTGACTTCATATTAAAATTCTTTAAATTATAAATTGATTGCCCTCTACATATCCCACGATCCAAATGACCACATAAGGTGCAATCAGGGTGGTCAGGATACCGTTGACACACATGGCCAATCCGCTATAAGCACCAGGCAAATGTCCTTCTTCTATAGCGCGTGCCGTCCCGATGCCGTGGGCTGCAGTTCCCAAAGCGGTGCCCATAGCCGTTTTGCTTTTGATGCCGAGCGCTTCTAAAAAAGCAGGACCAAAGGCATTTCCAAAAATTCCCACCGCAATTACAACGCCTGCCGTTATGGAGGGAATGCCATGAGTGATTTTTGTTATTTCAATAGCAATCGGGGTCGTGACAGATATTGGAATCATAGACCTAATCAGCACATCGGGCGCATTCATAAAAACCGCAATGAAGGAAACGGACAAAATACTGACAATGCCACCACAACCAACGGCTAATAAAAAAGGATAGATATTGTGTTTTATCAATTGATATTTCTCAAAAAACAAAACGCCAAGTGCTACGATTGCAGGTCCCAAGAAAAAACTCCAATACTTACCGCCTTTGTTATAATCTGTGAAACTGACATCAAACACCACCAAGAACAGAATAATGAGTGCACTGGCTATTAAAACAGGATTGAATAGCACAAATTTTATCTTTTTCCTTAGAGCGAGCGCACTAAAAAAAGCAATCAACGTAATGCCGATCCCAAAAATTGGAAGTTTAAAGAACTCAGTCATGCTTCTCCAGTTTTTGTTGCACGATTGCGGTCACATAAAGCGTTATTAAAGTGCTTAATCCTGCAGCAACAGTCAGAACAATCCAATGTGCTTTTATAAAATCAAAATACGCTAGAAGTCCAACGCCGAAGGGAACAAAAAACAACATCAAATATTGAATTAGTTTATCTGAGGCAGGTTTTACGGTTTCGAGTTTGATTAACTTCAATTTCAGTGCTACGAAAATCAAAATCATGCCCAAAATATTCCCAGGCACGGGGAAATCAATAAAGTAAACGATTAACTCTCCCAAGCCAAGGAATAAAAAAATGTACAGAAACGCTTTCAGCATTTTAAAATGATCATTGCGCAAATTCAATATTTTCATACTATTAACAGTCGCTTAAAAATCTAATTGACACAGGACGAAGGGCTAAAAAGTGTTGGAATGAATGCCATTTTTACATAATACGAAGGTCATACGTCCTATGTCATTTACATCTTAAGTCAAATTTTAAAATTACATGATTTTACCTAAAATCTGACCTTTAGTCTTATCAAGAATCAATTATTTCTTTCCAGATTTTTTATAAACGTCTTTTCCATCGGTCAACCAATCTAAAGAAAAGCTTACAAATGAATTTTTCGTGTAGTCATCTTTTTCAAAAAACACACCGATATCGCCATTTTCAAGAATGGTCAAATCCGAATAAGCCGAAGGTCCAGCGTAAACGGTTTTGCCTTCTGTCCATGTTTTTCCTTCGTCATAACTGACACGCACGGTCAAATTAACACGGTCTTTCTCTGAATTAGCATTAGAAAAAAGAAGTCTGTTTTTGTCATGACCATCTGCAGTAGAAGTGTAGCGAAGAATGCTAGCGTTGCAACTTGGATCTTTCAATTCTGGCGCTGGATTGGTAGTCCAAGTTTTCCCGTCGTCATTTGACCTGTGCACATAACGCATTCCGGCACCGTTAACACGCGCATTGATCATCAAAGTACCATCGGCAAGTTCTATCACTTTTGATTCGTCGGCGGGTTGAATTGGAGTGTCCATAAAAAACCAGGTTTTCCCGTGGTCTTCACTTCCGAAAAGATGAAGTCCGCTGTTCAGATTTGCCATCGTGTGCAACAATTTACCAGAACGGGTTTGAATGCCCCTTCCAGAAGTAATGAATTTAAAATCCTTGTGCCATTC
>NZ_JBDSLS010000165.1:0-12163 GCF_039916245.1 Gelidibacter sp. | reverse complement strand
CTTCTCAATCAAAAAATGATTGCAGAGGTTAGCACACGTCTTACGCCAGACAAGAGGGAGATTAAAGAATTAAAAGATGATCTTTTAGATGAAAAAATAAAACTTGTCAAGTTGCTGCACAGTAGCGCCAATTCACCTCTAACGATTAATAATGATGTTCAGATTATTAAGAATGGCGAAAATAAGTTTAAGGTGCTTTTGGTCGATTTGAAAAAGGCGAAAACACACATTCATATGGAGTATTATATCTTGCGTGATGACAAGATAGGAACACAGGTTATCGATATTCTTTGTGATAAGGCTAAAGAAGGAGTCCAAGTACGTCTGAGTATCGATGATGTCGGCAGCAGCATTTCTAGAAAGAATAAAAATAGAATGACCGAAAGTGGGGTGGAATGGTATTCATTTATGCCTGTCCTTTTCCCCGGATTTACGGGCAAGATGAATTACAGGAACCATCGTAAAATAGTAATCATTGACGGTAAAATTGGTTACATCGGCGGCATCAATGTTTCCGATACTTATATCAATTATGAAGGGTCTGATTCGTATTGGAGAGATACGCATCTGAGGATTACCGGAGATGCTGTAAAATCCCTGCAAATACATTTTTTGATGACTTGGGAGTTTGTTTCTGGCAAGAAGGTTGAATTGGAAGAAAGTTTCTTTCCAAAGGATGCATGCGAGGAGAGTGTTGCGCTACAAATTGCTGCCAGTGGTCCAGATTCAGACTGGGCAAATATTATGGAGGTCATTTTTACAGCTATTGTTACAGCAGAAAAATATGTGTATTTGACAACACCTTACTTCATTCCAAACGAACAGATTATTACGGCGCTACAAGTGGCTTCCAAAAGTGGTGTGGATGTGAGATTGCTTATTCCAAAGGAATCTGATTCTTGGACCACAAAACACGCTACCAATTCCTATATTGAATGTTTATTAGATGCCAACATAAAAATTTATAGGTATTACAAAGGTTTTATCCATGCTAAAACGATTGTGGTTGATGATGTATTCTGTACAGTTGGGACGACAAATATGGATTATAGAAGTTTCAATATCAATTTTGAAATCAATGCGATTATCTATAATAAAGAGAAAAGTTTGGAGTTGAAATCCCACTTCTTTGAGGATTTAAACGATAGTGAAGCCATCGATAAAGAAAGATGGTTGAACAGATCGAAGATAGAAAAGTTTAAGGAGTCCTACTGCCGACTTTGGGCACCATTGCTTTAGTGTAAAAATAGGTTTTAACGATCCTCTTTTGGGATGGGATGCTCAGCGATATCGGTGTGACTTGCCAGCAACTCGGAAATTCCTTTAGTAGTCTTTTCGGCAAACTGTTCTTTCGTTTCAGGCTTTAAGTTTCTCAGAAAGAATTTTCGATCGATATCAAAAATCTGTTTGTCTTTATTGATATAAAAACAAGTGGGGACGCCAAAAGAATGTTTATAAACCGAAAGCGCTCTGTTGGAGTTATTATAGCGTTCATCCGCATAGACCACGGTCACATTTTTGTTGTAATCCTTGGTATTCTTTTTGGCAATATTTAGCTTATCCCAATAAATCACAATGATTTCCACCACACCCTGGTAATTGTTGGCTATGGTGTTGATGGTTTGGATTTCCTCTTTTGTTTGAATGATAGCTGAGTTTTTGGTAATCAACAAAAAAGGTTTGTCAATTTTATCTGTTTGGAGATAGCCTCCTGATACTTTCTTAAGTTTCAGGTCAGAAACATAAGTGTTTTTTAAATGATTATTTACAAGTGAATTAAAAATCGTATCCACTTCATTGGGCATGCTATTTCTGATGGCCAAATCAGATTTGTTATTGAATTTTCTTAAATGTAAAGCTAGTGCATCATCAAAATACACTTTTTCTTCTTGAGCATAGAGCAATGGGAGGTAAGCAAAAAGTAAAATTACAAGTAATTTTTTCATGACCATAGGCAGGTTTTTTTATTAAGGATGAGCAAGTTATGTTTTATTGGGGATAAAATCAAAACTTCTCGATGAGGGCTTGAAAATACTGTTAATCTCCAAAAGAAAAACTGTTTTGTATAAAATTTCTGTTTAATCGATTTTTTTGAAGTTTTTATACGTCTTATGTGTTTCATGTTTAATCCATAAAATACACAGGCACTTAACCACATCAGGGTTTTTATCCATCATCCATCAAAACTAAAGTGATCAGTAATTACTTCTGGAACGGTGCCAATTATAAGCGCGATATTTCAGAATAAGAGTCCTCGAATTATCCAATTGATCTTTTGGATCATGAATAATTACTTTTCATGTGCAACAATAAATGTAACTTCATAAAAGAAGTAGTTGGAATTTAATGCTGAATAAGTTGAAATCGAAATTGAAGTCGAAATTGAAGTTGAAAAATGAAGTCATAAATAAAGAGTAGACTTCTTTTTAAACAACAAACAACAAACAAAAGAGCCGTTACTTTTTAGCGACGTCTTCCTTGCCTGTTCCCACCATAATGCTGATTCGGCATTTGTGCTTTTTTCATGCTATCCTTCATCATCTTAATTTGGTCGGCCAACATGTTACGCTTATCTAATTTCTGCGCTTCATTCAATAATATTTTAGCCTCTTGTGGGCGTCTCTTGCTAAATGCTATTCCAGAAAGATTAAGTTTAGCCATGGCCATATCATGATCCATCGATAAGCCTAAGGTTAAGGCTTTTTTGAAGTATTTTTCAGCTTCATTCATATTGGTTTGAGACACCATAATACCGTGAAGATAGTTGTAATAGCCTTCTTGCTTTTTAACCAAAGCACTCGATGGATTTTTAATTTTATCCAGCCAACGTTTAGCGCCGACAAAATCTTGTTTACGTAATCTTAAGAACGCCAATAGGATAAATTCGTTCTTAAAATATAGAAATACAAAAATTGTAGATAGCAAAATAATCATAATACCATTGCCGATGTAGCCTTCAGTAAATAGATAAATAGCATAAGCTATCATTAAAGCTGTTATAACGAGTTTTATGTTTTTATTGTACATGGTTAATTTAAAATTTTATAAGTAATTGTAGATGTTATTTTTGTCGGTATGGTCAGGTCGCCAGCAGTAACTTGTGTGTCTCCCATATAAACCCCTTCAACAGTGATGTCCTTGAAAAGTCCTGTTTTTGAGTTGGCATTGATGGTCGTTTTTTGGGTTCCGGTAAGCACCATCATGACGTTTTCATCAATATTGGACATGGTGGTATTAGCATTTCCTGAAATGGTATAGGTGTCAAAATTATAGGCTGCTAAAGTCCATTTGTTTTTCGCCTGTAAATCCCCTTGATAAGCATTCTCCCAGGAGTCTCCTGCTTTCACGGATTTGGCCGGTAAAAAATAAGTCATTTGCTCAAAACTGTTCGAAAGTGCATCACTTCCAAATTGTTTTTCAAATTGTGCTCTATTTGCTTCAATGGCCGCTTCGTCAGTGATGCCTGCCGCCTTGAACATGGAAGCAATTAGTTTCTCGCCTCCAGAAATAGACTTGATTTTCCCCGTTCTTTCCATAGTCATGGTTACCGGAATGTTTAAAGTGCCTTTGAACATTTTTGAGGTAAGGTCTTCATCATCTTTATTGGAAGTGTCTGCATTGAGCAATTCGCCCAGCGACGGTGAGCTCATGGTCATTTTCATGTGTTTAAAAGTCATTTCCAAAGTGATGAGCCCTTGTTGCACTTTAATCACCTTAAATTGCATGCTGCTCTTTAAATTATTATCAATAACTTGGTCAACCCCATTAATATCTTGTGTAATATGTTGTGATGCTTGCTGCTCAACGTTAAAAATGTCATTTACTTTAAGGTCGTATTGAAGCGTTTTTTGAGCATTTACCCCAAAGGAAGAAAGAAAAACAAGCAAAAAGATAAAGGCCTTCATGAATCGTATTGGTGTGTCTATTTTCAAAGCACAAAGAAACTAATTTTTTTTAAGTTGGCATTGCCATTTTTGTGATATTAGCTATAATAAGATTATATTATTTAGGTCATTTTTCGGCTTAGAATAGTAATAGGTAAAATTAAAAAAATATTTTAAAATTAGATTTGCCAAAGTAAAAACTCTTTGTATATTTGCCCGCAGTTTTGGGGAAAGAATCAAAACACTATTTAGACTATTCAAGATTATTTTAAAGATACAAGACAATGAGCAAAAGAACGTTTCAACCATCGAAAAGAAAGAGAGTAAACAAACACGGTTTTAGAGAAAGAATGGCTTCTGCTAATGGTAGAAAAGTCCTTGCACGTAGAAGAGCTAAAGGAAGAAAAAAACTATCTGTATCTTCAGAAACTAGACATAAAAAATAATGATTAACAATTGTTAATAAATTAGAGGTGTTACTTAGGTGTAACGCCTTTTTTTGTACCTAATTCATATTTATTTTTGCACCACAAAATTCATCAAAATGCCTAAAGACAAAAACATTAAATCTGTACTTATTATCGGATCAGGTCCAATCGTTATCGGACAAGCTTGTGAGTTCGATTATGCTGGTACCCAAGCCTTACGCTCACTTCGTGAAGATGGTATAGAAACTGTACTCATCAATTCAAATCCGGCAACTATCATGACTGATCCTACCATGGCTGATCATGTTTATTTATTGCCACTCACTACAAAATCAATCATCCAAATCTTAAAGGAACATCCTCAAATTGATGCTGTCTTACCAACTATGGGTGGACAAACAGCACTGAATTTATGTATTGAGGCAGATGAAAAAGGCATCTGGGATGATTTTGGCGTAAAACTTATTGGTGTTGACATTAATGCTATCAATATTACTGAGGATAGGGAAAAATTTAAGGAGTTAATGTTCAAAATAGGTATTCCTATGGCACCTCAAGCTACCGCAACTTCTTATTTAGAAGGTAAGGAGATTGCTCAGAAGTTTGGTTTTCCATTGGTAATTAGAGCTTCTTTCACACTTGGTGGTGAAGGTGCGTCATTTGTGCATACAGAAGATCAGTTTGATGAATTACTGATACGTGGTTTGGAGGTTTCTCCTATCCACGAAGTGATGATTGACAAAGCTTTGATTGGATGGAAGGAATATGAATTGGAGTTGCTGCGTGATAAAAATGATAACGTCGTTATTATTTGTACCATCGAGAATATGGACCCTATGGGGATCCACACAGGCGATTCCATTACTGTTGCGCCAGCGATGACCTTGTCGGACACCACATTTCAGCGTATGCGTGATATGGCCATCCATATGATGCGCAGCATTGGAGATTTTGCAGGTGGGTGTAACGTCCAATTTGCAGTAAGTGCCGATGAAAAGGAAGAAATTATTGCGATTGAAATCAATCCACGTGTTTCGCGTTCTTCAGCCTTGGCAAGTAAAGCAACCGGATATCCAATTGCTAAAATTGCTACAAAACTGGCTATCGGTTATCATTTAGATGAATTAACTAACCAAATCACAAAATCGACTTCTGCCTTATTTGAGCCAACTTTAGATTATGTTGTGGTAAAGATTCCACGTTGGAACTTTGATAAATTTGAGGGTGCGGATCGTACTTTAGGACTTCAAATGAAATCTGTTGTAGAAGTTATGGCTATTGGGCGTTCATTTCAGGAAGCGCTCCATAAAGCTACTCAATCTTTAGAAATCAAACGTAACGGACTTGGGGCTGATGGAAAAGGATATAAGGATTATGATCAAATCATTGACAAATTAACACATGCCAGTTGGGATCGTGTATTTGTGATTTACGATGCCATCCAAATGGGTATTCCGTTGAGCCGCATCCATGAAATCACTAAGATTGACATGTGGTTCTTGAAACAATATGAAGAATTGCATTATCTTGAAAAGGAAATTTCAACCTTCACTATTGATACCATTGAGCATGATTTATTGTTAGAAGCTAAGCAAAAAGGCTATGGTGACAGACAAATAGCTCACATGTTGAATTGTTTGGAAAGTCAAGTCTATAAAAAACGAGATGAGCTTAATATCCATCGTATTTTTAAATTGGTGGATACTTGCGCTGCCGAGTTTAAAGCACAAACCCCTTATTATTATTCTACTTTTGAAAATGATGTAGAATTAGCGGACGGTACCAGAATGTCAGCGAACGAGAGTATCGTATCGGACAAGAAAAAGATCATCGTATTAGGTTCTGGACCAAACAGAATTGGGCAAGGTATTGAGTTCGATTATTGTTGTGTGCATGGTGTTATGGCCGCTTCAGAATGTGGTTATGAAACCATCATGATCAACTGTAATCCTGAAACCGTTTCCACAGATTTTGATATTTCTGATAAACTTTATTTTGAACCGGTCTATTGGGAGCATATTTATGACATTATTCGTCATGAAAAACCAGAAGGCGTGATTGTGCAATTGGGTGGTCAAACCGCATTGAAACTTGCTGAAAAGCTGGATCGCTATGGCATTAAAATCATCGGAACAACTTTCAAGTCCCTTGACTTAGCAGAAGATAGAGGTAGTTTTTCAAAATTGTTGAAAGAAAATGATATTCCTTATCCAGAATTTGATGTTGCCACCAATGCAGATGAAGCTTTAGCGATTGCTGATGTGCTGGATTTCCCTATTTTGGTGCGTCCTTCCTATGTTCTTGGAGGTCAAGGCATGAAAATTGTCATCAATAAAAACGAATTGGAGGAGCACGTCGTCAATTTATTACGAAGAATGCCAGATAATAAGTTGCTTTTGGATCGCTATTTAGATGGTGCTATTGAAGCAGAAGCCGATGCCATTTGCGATGGAGAAAACGTATATATTATCGGTATTATGGAGCATATTGAACCTTGTGGGGTCCACTCTGGCGATAGTAATGCGACCTTGCCACCATTTAACTTAGGCGAATTTGTATTGCAGCAGATCAAAGATCACACTAAAAAAATTGCATTGGCATTAAATACTGTGGGATTGATCAACATTCAATTCGCCATTAAGGACGATATTGTGTATATCATTGAAGCTAATCCAAGAGCGTCAAGAACGGTTCCGTTTATTGCGAAAGCTTATGGTGAACCTTATGTGAATTACGCGACAAAAGTGATGTTGGGAGAGAATAAGGTCACAGATTTTGATTTCAATCCGAAGTTGGAAGGTTTTGCCATTAAGCAACCTGTGTTTTCTTTCAATAAATTCCCAACCGTAAACAAGCAACTCGGGCCAGAAATGAAAAGTACTGGCGAAAGTATCTTGTTTATTGACAACTTAAAAGATGATCAATTTTATAATCTGTATGCCAGACGTAAGATGTATTTGAGTAAATAAGAATGAAACTGTCGATTCATTCAATTCAATGAATCGACGGTTTAATTTTACAAAAAAAAACTTTTGAAAACCATCAACATCACTGTTGGTGGTTTTTTTTATGTTATCATTGGAATTCCATATAGAAATAGCAGCCCAATTAAAATAGCAATCCCAAAGCTGATCAGGGTTCCAATCAAAATGTATTCGGTAAGTTTGCGTTCTTTGGACTCTCTAAGATCTCCAAATCTGAATACGGACTTCGCGGTTATCAAAAACCCAACAGCTTCCCAGTGGTCTAAAATCACAAAAATAAATACGAGGACACGTTCTAAAATTCCAATATACTTTCCTGCATCCTTTAATGATTCATTTCCTTCGGTAAACTTTGAAATTTCCCATTTTAAAAAGATGGTCTTCATGATGATCGATACCGGAACGGTCAAGAATAAAATACAAGTAAATAGTAGGAGGTTGCGCTCATTAAGTATATTATCTAAAACATCAATCTGTCCTATAAATATCCAATAGACGGCTACGATGACCAGAATATGTAATAACTGATCTAAAAAGAAGAATAACCGTTTTGTTTTTTTCTTTTGAACGATCAGTTTTAAGGCATCAATAATGAAGTGTGAAAGACCAACGATTAGGATTATTGGCCATTTTGAGACATCCCAGAGAATTAGAAATAATAAGCCGATATGGATCAGTACATGCAGATATAATTTTGGCGACTTCAATTTATTTTTTTCCTTTTCCTTAACCCAAGATATCGGCTGAAGGAAAAAATCCCCAAGGAGATGTGCGAGTATCAGCTTTATGATTAGCATGCCAGTAACTGTATTGTTTTTTGACGGTAAAGTTGTTCCAACTGCATAATGAGGTCTAAATGGGCGCGTTTTTGTCTGCTGCTTACCGCATTTTGATTGATGCCTATATGTTTGCCAAGTTCCTCTTGAAGCGCGTTTGGTTGCTCCATGTATAATTTCACAATTTCAGCTGAATTTGTGGTCCAATTATCCATTATGGCTAAAGCTAATTTAAAATAAAGGTTGAGTTCTTGATTGAGCTGTTCGTTGGTGGTTTTGATTTTGAGATTGACTTTTTCCTTTTTCAAATACTCTAAGGTCTCACCAGAAAACTGAAAGGCTTCACCATTGGATTCTACAATGCTTTTGCCGCTAAAGGTTTTTTCGCCGATTCCGATGGCAATGCGGACATCTAATCCTTTGATGGTTTTTATACACGCCTTGATATATAGGGCTGCTTTAAGGCTTTCGGAAATGTTTTTCATCTCTAATTGAAAGCTGTCACCTCTATATATTTCCCATAGTGAAGTATCTTGGGAACACATGGTTAAGGCTGCTTTTAAAGTCGATAGCCATATCTCGGAATTTTTGATAGACCGCGATTTGATGATGTCTCCTGTCAATATACTTGTCATAATAACCATTTTAATGATACTTGCGATTATCGTCTCATTACATAATAATTAAAATTATCACATTATAAAGTGATAAAATGGATTATCACGATATTAAGTGATAATCAAATATATTGCGGAATTATGAGATAACCAAATTATGGAAGACTAACCTTAACTTTATAAGCTTCTAAAGTATGTAAATAATCATTTGGGGAAAAATCCTTTTTCTCAAACTCCTTACGTCTCAATTCCTTTTCTTCAGAACGACTTAAGCACTTCAAAAAACGTCTGATTTCATTTTTGGTACACAAGATCAAGCCTGGTACTTCAACCGATTTCCCATCGTTGTCTTTGGCTACCATCGTGAAATAGGAGGAATTACAATGTTTTATATTCCCAGTTCTAATGTTTTCAGCTTCAACTCTAATACCCACTACCATGGACGTGTTGCCGACATAATTGATGGATGCCTTCATAGTTACCAATTCACCAATTTCGATTGGATTTAAAAAATCGACCGTATCTACAGATGCCGTAACACAATAGGTTTTGGAATGTTTTGAAGCGCAGGCAAAGGCTATTTGATCCATTAAATTAAGAATATAGCCGCCATGAATCTTTCCATTAAAGTTAGAGTTTGATGGCAGCATCAATTCTGAAATTAAGATTTTTGAGGCTTCTACTTTTTTATATTTTGTTTCGTCTTGTATATTATTCGTCATCAATAGCACGTTTTAAAAGTTTTTCGTTTTGTTGTTTGCTTGCTTTGGCACCAAGTGCTTTCAGGTTTTCTACGCGAGTAATTAGATTTCCTCGTCCTGTCAATTTAACCATGGCACCTTCATAGGATTTTTGAACGGTTCCTATTTGATTGCCCAGTTTTATGAGTTCTTCAGTTAAATTCACAAAAGAATCATACAAACGTCCAGCGTGGGTTGCAATTTCTATAGCATTTGCTTTTTGATTTTCATTTTGCCACATACTATCAATGGTTTTTAAAACAGCGAGGAGAGTCGTAGGTGTGACGATGATAATGTTTTTCTCAAAGGCATCGCCATAAAGCGCAGGATACTCCATAGATGCAATGGCAAAAGCCGATTCAATGGGGATAAACAACAATACAAAATCGGGACTTTCCAAGTCATAAAGCTGGTGGTAGTTTTTTTCGCCCAACTCATTGACTCGTCGTTTAACCGATACTAAATGATTTTTTAAATGTATAGCGCGTTCTATTTCATCAGTTTCATTGATATAACGCTCATAAGCCACTAAGGACACTTTTGAATCTACAATCATTTTTTTGTCGCCAGGCAAAGAAATGACCACATCGGGCATAACGCGTCGGCCTTCTTCCGTGGTAAAACTTTGCTGTACAAAATATTCGCTGTCTTTTTGAAGTCCACTGCGTTCCAAAACACGCTCCAAAACCAATTCTCCCCAATTTCCCTGCATTTTCGTATCGCCTTTTAAAGCTTTGGTTAAGTTGGTGGTTTCCTTGCTCATTTGCTCATTGAGCTCTTTTAGGCCTATAATCTGACGACGTAAATCGGCACTTCTGGTGATATCTTCTTTATTGGTTTCTTCAACTCGCTTTTCAAAATGTTGAATTTTTTCCTGTAAAGGCTTTAAGATGGCATCAATGTTCTCTTTATTTTGAACGGTAAATTTGCTGGATTTTTCATCGAGGATTTTATTGGCCAAATTTTCAAATTCTACGGTGAATTTTTCCTGCAGTTTTTCAACTTCAGCTTTTTGTTCTTTGTTTTTAATGGCGAGATTGTCGAAGTCCGCGTTTTTACGGGTCAATTCGGTATTTAAAAATTCTTTTTCCCTGCGGATATTTTCGCGATCGATCTCAATTTTTTTGACCTCCGATTCATACTGAATTTTTGAATCCTGAAGCAATTGCTGAAGATTAGCACTGCGTTCCTCCAATCTGTTTTGTTCACCTTTACTTTTCAGATGAGCGATGGTAATGCCAATGTAGACGCCAATTCCGCCAGAAATAAGGATGGAGATAATAAGAATAATGTTGTCGTTCATTTAAATGTCAATTTTATCAAAGATAGATTTTTTTCTGACCGATGACTGATGACCGATGATGGAAAATTCTAGCTTGAAGAATGAAGCATGAAGTTGGAAGCACGGAGCACGGAGCCTGAAGCTGGAAGTGTGAAGTATGAAGATTTCATATTGAAATTCGTCTTATATTTATTTCTACCTACTACCGACTGCCAACTGCCAACTGAATACTGCCCACTGAACCCTATTTCCTCACTCTAAACGATCCCGATGTCTCATCAAACACTATTAAATCTTCTGGAAACAAGGTGTTAAAGGTTCCATTTTCGATAAGATGGCAAGGTTGGCCTGAAACGACTTTATCTTTGGTCATTACAATCATGTTGTCACATAATTGAATGGCCAAGTCGATTTCATGCGAAGAAAATAAAATAGTTTTACCTGTTTCCTTAGCCAATTTTTGTAATAATTTTAAAATATAAGCTTTATGGTACATATCCAAATGTGTCGTTGGTTCATCTAAAATAATCAGATCCGTATCTTGAGCTAAAGCGCGTGCAATCATTACTTTTTGAAGTTGGCCGTCACTTAATTCATAACATTTTATGGATTTTAATGCTTCAATATTGGTTTGTTGCAAGGCTTTATTTGTGATGTCCATATCATCTTGAGATAAATTCCCAACCCAATTGGTGTAAGGTTGTCGTCCTAAAGCCACCAGTTCAAAAACTGATAGATTTTTGGAGGCAATGGGTTCTGTAAGTACAAGACTTAATTGTTTTGCCAATTCTACGGGTTCATATTCCAGTAACGATTTCGAGTTGATGTAAATATCTCCTTCCAATGGTTTTTGAACATTGGTCAAGGTTCGTAAAAGTGTTGATTTTCCTATACCGTTAGCACCCACTAAACTCACAAGCTGTCCTTTTTGTAAAACAATGTTGATAGCACTCGCCACCTTATTTATTTTCTTTTTGGAAGTGTATCCAATGGAAAGGTTTTTGGTTTCAAGGACGATATGTTGCTGTTCTGTAGCCACTAATTCACGAATTTTTTTGTCTAATATCTATATTCTATTATCTAAGTTCTTTTCCTAAAAAAACATCTTCCGCTTCCTTACCAATAACCAAATGACCACTGGCGCCCCAACTAATGATGTTATAGCGTTAATAGGAAGCGTATAATCACTACCAGGCAATTGCGCAATACTATCACAAATAAGCATCACAATCGCGCCCAATAAAAATACAGCTGGCAATAGTGTTTTATGGTTTGAAGTATAAAAAATTTGACGTGTCATATGTGGAATGGCGAGACCAATAAACGCAATTGGTCCTGCGAAAGCAGTGATTGTCCCTGCCAATAAACTGGTGGCAATGATGATGACAAGTCGTATTTGTTTCAAGTTGAGCCCTAAGCTTTTTGCATAATTTTCACCCAATAACAAGGTGT
>NZ_JBDSLS010000164.1:0-11675 GCF_039916245.1 Gelidibacter sp. | reverse complement strand
TTGAAATTTCGTGTTTCTAAACTCTCTTTTATGATTTGTCCTAAAGCGGGTTCGTCTTCGGCTAAAAGTATGGTAATGGGTTTATGCATTGGGGACGCTGATTTTAAAAGTGGTCAGTTGATTATCTACATTCAGAAGAATGGTGCCACCGTGTTTTTCAATAATTTTCTTGGTGTAATACAAGCCAATTCCGAAACCTTTAATATCATGCGTGTTTCCTTTTGGGACACGATAGAATTTTTCAAATAGTTTGTCTTTGTTGATTTGTTTCAAGCTATTGCCGTTATCGGATATGGAAATTGTGGTGGCGAATGAATTTTGTGTTAGACTAATCATAATGGTTTCTCCACCATATTTCACAGCATTATCAATCATGTTATTGATGGCGTTTTCAAAATGAAACAGATCCACATTCGCAAAAACCATATCAGAAGGATACTCAAAATCCATTTTTTTGGCATCGTTTTGTACATAATGTCTGTCCACCAAATGTTGCACGAGTTCCACGACATTAATTTGTTCTTTATGCAATTCTAAGTGGTCACTGTCTAAGGTTGCGGTTTCCAATAGTTTTTCGACCATCACATTGAGTTTTCCCAATTGATCTTTGGAAATGTTCAAATAGTTTTGCGTTTTCACTTTATCATCAAGTGCATTAAAATTTCTTAAGCTTTCAAGGGCAACGCCAATTGTGGAAATAGGAGTTTTAAATTCGTGGGTAATATTACTAATCAGATCATTCTTTACTTCCGCCAATTGTTTTTGTTGCCGAATAATTCGGAGGAGATAAAATAAACACGAGATGATGGCAATTGCCAGCAAGAAAGATGTCAGAATTCCTGTAAAACTTAACTTTAAAGTATCTTTTAGTGGGTTTTCGAATTCCAAAACAACACGTTCTTTTGGTTTTAAATAAGTGGATTTTGAAGTGACTGACATGATATCATCGCCTTTCAATTCGGAGTTGACACTATGATAAAGCGTGTCTTTCTTAAAATGTTTAATAATGTAATTAGGAGAAATGTGTTTCTGTTTAAACTGGATTTTTAATAAGGAATCCACTTGGGAATATTCTAAAGTATCGCGATCCATGGAGATCATGATGGTGTTTATGCTTTTTATAACCTTTAAACTGTCAAAAGCCTTTTTTCCTTTAATTACCTGAACGGATTTGATTTGGCTCCCTTTTTCGAAATGTTTTCCCGAATCATTAGTCGTCAATTGCGTGATGGCAATAACGCTGTCCAAAGGTTTTCTGCCTTTCGATAGGAGTATTTTATTCAATTCCCCTTTTTCTTTGGAAAGCATAGAATCTGTTGTTTTGGATGAATTCGATTTAAAACTGACAGAAGCAATATTGAGTGACTTCAATTTATTAGCTTTCGATCGGGTGTTTGATAATTTGGCGATTTCTTCTGAAATACTCGTGCCAAAGTCAGCAGTGTCATCAGGTTTAATAATGGTTAGAAAGTTTGATTTGGCGATTTCCGCATAATATTCTTCCAAGGCATTGTCGATGCTTAACTGAATTTCGTTGCTAACGCGCTGTTTGTTGAGTTGGTAATTATTGTAATTCCAATAAATCTGTACGCTAATGGTAATGACGATGGTCGCGGTAATCGCATATAAAATCCACAAGTAGTTTTTTGTCGTCATAGGTCAAAGATAGGGAGTTGGATGCATTCAATTTGTATCAGTTAACACTCGTTAACACTCATTAACGCAATGCTGTTTATTAATGGCTAATCTTTGTAATGGTAAAAATAATCAATCAAAAATCATTCAATTATGAAGTACAAACAAAAACTATCAGTCCTTGTAACCTTGTTTACGGTTATGATGGTAAATGCTCAGGATTTTCAAGGGGTCGCCACTTATAAATCCCATCGGAAATTTGATTTTAATGATGAAAACTTTAAAAAGGACTCTAAAGTAAGTCCTGAAATGCAGAAACAAATTGAAGATCAGCTTAGGCAACAATCGCAACAGGAATACACCTTAAATTTTAATCGCAACGAATCGATCTATACGAAAAACGAAAAACTGGCAGCGCCGATGCCATCGCGTGGCGGTATCACAATTAACTTTTCTGATGGTGCAGATGTGAGATATAAAAATCTGAAGGAACAAAGGTTTACCAATCAAACCGAAGTTTACGGGAAACAGTTTCTCATCAAAGATTCCTTAAAAGGTCAACAATGGGAATTGCTCAATGAAACCAAAAATATTGGTCAATACACCTGTTTTAAAGCGCAGATTACAGAACAGGTCAAAACACAAACCATGACGGAAGATAAGGGCATTGAAACCGTCATGAAGGAAAAGGTAACCACCGCTTGGTACACCCCTCAAATCCCAGTTAGTAATGGGCCCGCCGAGTTTTTTGGACTTCCGGGTTTAATCTTGGAAATCAATGATGGTAAGTTGACTTTGATTTGCAGTAAAATTATCATTAACCCAGAAGACGTCATCACCATTGATGAACCTAAAAAGGGGAAGGTAGTTACGCAACAAGAATTTAATGATATCATGGAAAAGAAAAACAAAGAAATGATGGATCAAATGAATTCCAGAGGCAACAGCGGCGGCACGGTAATTTTTAGGTCTGGCAGATAGTTTTAAGAAAAATTTAACGTTTTATGGTTTAACTAACTGGATTTTTAACAGTCAAATTGAACCGATGTCTGTTTTGAACAACCACTTCATAATAAAACGTAAAAAATGAAATCACTCTTAATTAAATTTCTCGGCTGTTTTATCCTTTTGTTTTCTGGTGCATTGATGGCGCAGGATTTTCAAGGGAAAGCCTATTACCAATCAAAGACGACCATGGACATGGATAATCTTGGTGGTAATCAAATGAGCGACCAACAGAAAAAAATGATGGCCGAAAGCATGAAAAACATGTTGGAGAAAACCTACATTCTAAGTTTTAACAGGACAGAATCCATTTACAAAGAGGAAGAGAAATTAGCCACTCCAGGATCAGGTGGCGGCGGATGGGCTATGATGGGTAGTTTTACCGCTGGTGCACAATATAAAAACGTGAAAGACCATCAACTCATCCAAGACCAAGAGTTTTTCGGGAAGCAGTTTTTAATCAAAGATTCCATCCCGAAATTAGAATGGAAAATGGAGAATGAATCCAAGCAAATCGGCCAATATTTAGCTTTTAAAGCTACGGCCATGAAAAAAGGCGAGGAGATGGATTTCGGCAATATGCGACGACGCAACAGAGATGCGGACACGAAAAAGGAAGGAGATAAATCAACTAATCCAATGGACGAAATTGAAGTTCCAAAGGAAATCCTCGTTACCGCTTGGTACACCCCGCAAATCCCGGTCAACCAAGGCCCTGGCGATTATTGGGGACTTCCAGGTTTGATTTTGGAAGTGAGTTCTGGTCGTACCACTATTTTATGTACAAAAATTGAAATCAATCCTAAGGATAAAGTTGAAATCAAAGCACCAACAAAAGGCAAAGCAGTTACCAAAGCACAATACGCCGAAATCGTAAAAGATAAAATGAAAGAAATGCAGGACATGGGCGGCGGTAGAGGTCGTGGTTCACGTTTCTAACATACGACTACCTAACATAAACAATCAATCATAAAACTTATAATGAGACATTTCATAGCGCTGATACTGCTTTGTGTAGTAGGAAATTCTTTTGCGCAAATTAAAGTAGAAGGCGTCGTTAAAGACAGTATAGGCAATCCGTTGGAATTAGCCAACGTCATCGCCATAAATCAACAAACCAAAGGCTTGGAGTCGTACGGGATTACTAACAATCAGGGACGCTACAAATTGGCGTTGACCAAAAACATGACTTACACCATTCAAGTGAGCTATATTGGTATGAAAACCTATGATGAAACCTTAAGTATTAAGGAGTCGGACTTGATTAAAAATTTGACATTAAAGGAAGATAATAGTCTGGCTGAAATTCATTTGACCTATGAAATGCCAGTGACCATCAAAGGTGATACTTTGATATATAATGCGGATTCTTTCAATAAAGGTACCGAGCGAAAATTGGGCGATGTATTGAAAAATTTGCCAGGAGTTGAAGTCAATGCCGATGGCGAAATTGAGATAGAAGGCAAGGTCGTATGTAAGGTCATGATCGACGGCAAGAATTTTTTTGATGGCGATTCCAAATTGGCCACTAAAAATATTCCGGCGAGTGCGGTGGACAAGGTTCAGGTTCTTAAAAATTATGCTGAGGTAGGTCAATTGAGTGGGGTGACCAATAATATGGATAATATTGCCATCAACATTAAACTAAAAAAAGGTAAATCCAATTTCTGGTTTGGAGATATAACTGCCGGTGGTGGTGTTTCGGAAAATAAAGGATTGTATCTGGCCCAACCAAAGTTATTTTATTACAGCCCAAAATACAGTGTGAATTTGATTGGCGATTTGAATAATATTGGCGAAATCGCTTTTACACGTCGTGATTATTTTAATTTTACTGGTGGTTTCAGATCTCCAAGTCATAA
The DNA here is from genome assembly GCF_039916245.1 of Gelidibacter sp. GTDB lineage: Bacteria > Bacteroidota > Bacteroidia > Flavobacteriales > Flavobacteriaceae > Gelidibacter. The sequence goes on along the minus strand of NZ_JBDSLS010000164.1, from coordinate 7,173 downwards.
TAGTGGCACCTCTATCAATTTAGGAAGTAATAATCTTGGGTTTTTATCCATGCAGAATAATCGAGCAAAAGATATCAATACCAAGTTTGGGGCGGCGAATTTTAGCTATTCTCCCAATAAAAAATTGGATTTAAGCGGTTTTGCTATTATATCAGGCAACAGAACCGATTTGCAAGAGAACAACTCCGTACAATATACCAATTCCGATTTGGGAATTCCCGATGAAGACACTCAAAGTACGACCAGACAGCGTAGTGATTTGGGGATGTTAAAAATGAGTGCGAAATACAAGCCAAACGCAAGTAATCAATTGGATTATGATATTTTGGGCCGTCTTTCAAAAGAATCTCAAGATCAAAATTATCTGTCATCCGTTATTGGAAATATCGATCAGTTTGAAAAGACCAAGCCTTTTAGTATCAACCAAAACCTGAGTTATTACTATACGTTGGACGAGACGAATATTTTTGCTTTTGAAGCGCAGCATTTATTACAGGATGAGGATCCGTTTTATAATGCGATTATTGAAGAAAAAGCCAATTATGAAAAAACAGCGACTAATTTAGGATTGGATCCTAACCAATTGGATTATAATGTGGCTCAGGACAAACGTATCAAATCGAATCAATTGGATGCGAAATTGGATTATTGGAAGGTGTTGAATGCCAAAAGTAATATCAATTTCACTTTAGGAACCATTTTGAGTAAGCAGAATTTTGACTCTGAAATCTTCCAGTTTTTAGATGATGACACCATTTTTGATCCGACGCCAACGTTTAACAATGGTTTGGATACGAACAACACCGATTATAATTTCAGCGATATTTATTTAGGTGCGCATTACCAATTCAAAACTGGGATTTTTACGATTACTCCAGGACTTTCAGCGCATGCTTACAGTTCGAAAAATGTACAGTTTGGTGAGGAATATAAAAATAATTTCTTCAAGCTTCTTCCTGATTTTGATATGCGTATCCAGTTGAAAAAAAGTGAGACTATTTCCTTGACCTATGCCATGAATACGCAATTTACCGATGTGACCAATTTGGCAAGAGGGATTGTGCTCAACAATTACAACTCTATTTTCTCAGGAAATGAAAGTTTGGACAACGCTTTGTCTCATAACGTGCGATTGAATTATTTCAGCTTCAATATGTTCAATTATACCAATGTGAATGGAGGGATTAGCTACAGCAAAAAGATTGATCAAATTCGTAATTTGACCAATTTCGAAAGCGTCATTCGTACCAATTCGCCATTCAATTCTGATTTTGCAGATGAGACCGTCAGCGCAAACGGACGTTTTCAAAAACGGTTTGGGAAGTGGCAAGCTTCAGTGAATGGTAATTTCAGTTATTCAAAGTTTAATCAATTCATCCAAGGCATTCGTTCAGTTAACGAAAATTATTCGCAAACCTATGGTGCGGAATTAAGAACAAATTTCAGACAGGCGCCAAACGTTACTGTGGGTTATCGTTATGGAATTCAAGACAGTGATCAAGGATCTACCAGAAATAAATTCTATACGAAGACACCATCTATTGAAGTGGACGCACTAATTTTAAAAACATTCACTTTTAAAACAGATTTCGCTTATAATAATTTTAGTAATAATGACCGAACGCTCAACAAATACGAGTTCTGGAACGCGTCTTTAGCCTATAGAACAAATAAGGATGCCAAATTGGAATATGCGGTAAAAGCGACTAACTTATTGAATACAAAATCACAAAGCCAAAGTAACACCAGCAGCATTTCAGTAAGTGCAACCGAATATTTTATTCAACCCCGTTTTGTGACCTTTAGAGTTATTTATTCGCTTTAATAATAGAAAAGATTTAATCTTGAAAAAGGATAATTTCAGAAGAAGTTGTCCTTTTTTTGTTTCTAATTATGACGTCTGAATAAAATATAATTGCCTTAAAGAGGTTTAAATTTTTAAAACATATTTGGGGTTTTCTTCGGATAGTTCTAATGGTTTTTGTCATTTAGAAAGATGATTGCTCGAGTAAGGATTATTTTCATATTTCTGAAATTGAAAAAAAAATAATAACCGGTCAAATATTTGATTTCATATTATTGTGGTCCGATGCAGTACTTCGCGTACCCTTCTATAAATAGAGGTTTTTAAAGTTTTGTTCAACGATACACTTCTTCTATTCATTGTTACAAACGCTTAAAAAAATCACGAATTTGGACGAGCTTTTCAGTTTTAAGCCCAATGATTTCAATGCTTACGGCGTAAGTTTATATTCTATGTTCTTTCAACGCAGTGGTCTTGGTTCCTTTATCGGACAATAGTGATTTCATATATGTTTTCAACCCTTTATGATTTGTGTCTATATTCTTGATTCTGAAAGCGAAGCGGTGGATCCTGAGCTTGTCGAAGTGTTTTGATTCTTTTTGAAGACTATTGGTTTCTAATCTTAGATATAAGTTGTATTTTGAGACCCTTAATTTACTAAACAAAACTACTAACAAATGAAAAGAATTTTACTAGGGGCATTCCTGATATGCTCTGTGTTTACAGTGACTGCACAGCAGAAAAATGCGGTTATTGAAAACATGATTAAAGAAGCCAATGAGAATTCCCAATTGGAAATTTTAGGACATCATTTAATGGATGTCATTGGCCCACGATTGGTGGGAACACCGCAGATGAAAAAAGCTCATGATTGGGCTGTAGCTACATATGAAAAATGGGGCATTCCTGCACAAAATGAACAATACGGTGAGTGGAAAGCTTGGGAGCGCGGTGTAACCCATATCGATATGGTGTATCCACGTGTGCAAACCTTAGCAGGTATTCAATTGTCTTGGAGCCCAAGTACGGGTCCAAAAGGTGTGACTGCGGAAGTGATTACGCTTCCAACCGTGAAAGATGCGGCAGAGTTTAAAAATTGGCTTAAAAATGCCAAAGGAAAATTTGTGATGGTTTCTGAATATCAAATTACAGGAAGACCTGATTATAACTGGGAAGAATTTGCGACTCCAGAATCTTTTGAGAAAATGAAAAAGACTCGTGATTCGATTTCAAAAGCTTTTCGCGACAACATCAGCAGAACAGGATATGATGCAAGGACCATCATTAATGCTTTAGAAGATGCCGGTGCTGCCGGTATTGTATCTTCATATTGGTCGAAAGCCTTTGGAGCGAATAAAATATTTGGCGCACGTACCAAAAAGATCCCAACGGTTGATATCGAGTTGGAGTCTTACACCATGCTTTATCGTTTAGCTGAATATGGCGACAGACCAAGAATTAAAATTGTTGCGGAGTCTAAAGATTTAGGTATGGCACCAACATTTAATACAGTTGCGCAAATAAAAGGTACTGAAAAACCAGAAGAGTATGTGATTCTTTCTGCGCATTTCGATTCATGGGATGGTGGTACAGGAGCAACTGATAATGGCACTGGAACTTTGGTTATGATGGAAGCAATGCGTTTGTTGAAAAAGTTTTATCCAAACCCAAAACGTACCATTTTAGTTGGACACTGGGGTAGTGAGGAACAAGGATTAAACGGTTCACGTGCATTTGTTGAAGACCATCCAGAAATTGTCGAAAACATTCAAGCGGTATTTAATCAAGATAACGGTACCGGACGTGTGGTTGATTTATCAGGAGCAGGATATTTGCATGCTTATGATTATTTAACCCGTTGGTTAAGTGCGGTTCCAAAAGATATTTCAAAACATATCAAAACCAATTTCCCTGGTTCTCCAGCTGGTGGAGGTTCAGACAACGCCTCTTTTGTGGCTGCAGGAGCACCTTCATTTAACTTGAGCTCTTTAAACTGGTCCTACTGGAATTATACTTGGCATACCAACAGAGATACCTATGATAAAATCGTTTTTGACGATGTGAGAAGCAATGCGATCTTGACTGCTATATTAGCCTATGAAGCCAGTGAAGATCCTGAGAGAGTATCGAAAGAAAAAATAGTATTGCCAATTAACGAGCGAACTGGCAAGCAAATGGAATGGCCAACACAACGTTCTCCAGAGCGTAAAGGTGGATTGGATTAATCCAACGCTATTCTTACAATTAAATTTTGAGTAACCCCAGCTTTATCTGGGGGTTAAAAGATAAAAAGTGAAGGGCTTTAGCCAAACTGTCGTCTCGGGTACAGTTTGGGCTAAAGCCCTTTGCTTTTCTACACTTTCATGCCCCGAGCTAAAGCTCGGGGTTATTTTTCAGGACTATACATTATGATATCAAAAAACCTTCAGCATTTCTACTGAAGGTTCTCTTTTGTATTTTATAAAGTCTTTGTACTTAATTCTAAAAGCGAAGCGGTCTTTATTCTAATTAATTTCAAACGCCGCTCTGACTTTGTCCACATAATCCAATTTTTCCCAAGTGAACAATTCCACATCAAGGGTTACAGTGGTGCCATTGAATTGTTCAAAAGTTTTTGTAACGGTTTCGTTAACTCTTCCCATATGGCCATAAGCTGCAGTTTCGCTATACATTGGTTGACGCAGTTTTAAACGGTCTTCAATGGCTGCTGGACGCATGTCAAAAATTTCGAATATCTTATCTGCAATTTCGCCATCCGTTAAATTAAATGGACACGTACCGTAAGTGTCCACATAAATGGATGTAGGTTGCACCACGCCAATAGCATAACTTACTTGAACTAAAACTTCAGAACAAATGCCTGCTGCGACTAAGTTTTTAGCAATATGACGTGTTGCATAGGCAGCACTTCTATCTACTTTACTTGGATCTTTTCCAGAAAAAGCCCCACCACCATGGGCTCCTTTACCACCATAGGTGTCTACTATAATTTTTCGTCCAGTAAGTCCGGTGTCGCCATGTGGTCCACCGATAACAAACTTCCCAGTTGGGTTGATATGGTACGTAATGTCATCATTGAACAACACCTGAATTTGCTCCGGAAGTCCAGCAACAACTCGCGGAATCAAAATGGCAACAATATCTTTTCTGATTTTCTCCAACATTTCAGTATCCGCAGCAATGATATCTTCTGCCGAATTAGATGCTGGTTTTACAAAATCGTCATGTTGTGTGGAAATCACAATGGCATCAATGCGCTGCGGTACGTTGTCATCACTGTATTCAATAGTGACTTGACTTTTGGAGTCTGGTCGTAAATAAGTGATGTCTTTGTTTTCTCTGCGTAAAGCAGCCAATTCGATCATCAAACGATGTGAAAGATCTAAAGCCAGAGGCATATAATTTTCAGTTTCGCTAGTGGCGTAACCAAACATCATCCCTTGATCTCCTGCACCCTGTTCTTCCTTGTTAGCTCTGTCAACACCTCTGTTGATATCTTCAGATTGCTCATGGATGGCTGAAAAAACACCACAAGAATTGCCGTCGAACATATAGGCACTTTTGGTGTAACCAATTTTATTGATGGTATCTCTTGCTATTTTTTGAACGTCCAAATAGGTTTTTGATTTGACCTCGCCTGCAAGGACGACTTGTCCAGTAGTCACCAAGGTCTCACAAGCCACTTTAGAGTCTTTGTCAAACGCTAAAAAGTTGTCAATTAAAGCATCACTGATTTGATCTGCTACTTTGTCTGGATGTCCTTCAGAAACGCTTTCTGAGGTAAATAAATATGCCATAACCTTTTCTTTATTATAGGTTTACGGAAGATTTGACGGAAAACGTCGAAGGTAGTTTGCACTGCCTTTAGCATTTTTAACTCTGTTGTTGATACAGAGTCTCATCCTCAGGGTTTCCCGATTCAGAAGAGGTTGCAATCAGTCAAATCTTTCCTCTCAATTATTAATAGGCAAAAGTAAAAAAATTAAATGGATGGCAAATCCTTTTATTTTGATTTCGTCTGAAATTAAACTCACAAGATTTTTTTCGAGCTTAAATTTCAATGAAGTATCCTTTGCCTGCTTGAAGAAAGTGAGGTTTTTTGGAATTGTAAAACAGCTGGTTTTTAAAAAACTTTATAATTTATTTGGAATTGTAACATTTGTGTTGCAATATTTGCGTTCACAAAGTTCAAAAACTTATTGAAGTGTTATCAAGAAAGGCGGAGGGATTAGACCCGATGAAGCCTTGGCAACCCTTAAAATTCCTGCGCAAACAGGAATCTCATTTAAGAAGGTGCTAAATTCTACTTAATTACTGATTCATTTATCAGGTAATTGGATAGATAACTAAACGTAATTACTCATCTGTGATTACTCTTTTCTTTTTAACATTTTTCTATTTGGTCCGTCAGTGATGGCGTATTTGGCTTTTGTTTTAATTCATTTATTAACTCAAAAAAACTAGAAAAATGAGTACACAAAAATTCGCAACCCAAGCGTTGCACGCAGGACACGATGTTCAATCCAATGGCGGTACTAGAGCAGTGCCAATTTATCAATCCACAGCTTTTGTTTTCAAAAACTCTGATCATGCTGCAAACTTATTTGCACTTGCTGAGCCTGGAAACATTTACACGCGAATCAACAATCCAACAACTGACATTTTAGAGCAGCGAGTAGCAGCACTTGATGGTGGAATTGCAGCAGTGGCCACAGCCTCAGGAATGGCTGCCATTGCTACGACTTTGCTCACGCTTTTAAGAGCGGGCGATCATATTGTGGCGTCAAGCAGTTTGTACGGAGGTACTTACAATTTGTTAAATGTGACTTTGCCAAGACATGGTATTACCACCACATTTGTCGATCCGTCAGATCCTGATAATTTTGATAAAGCCGTACAGGGAAATACACGTGTTATTTTCATTGAGTCTTTAGGAAATCCTAAATTGGATGTGTTGGATATAAAAGCGATTTCTGATGCTGCAAAAAAGAATAAAATCCCCTTAATTGTTGACAATACCGTAGCAACATCTTACTTGCTAAAGCCTATTGCGCATGGTGCGGATATCGTTATTCACTCGTTAACAAAATACGCAAATGGTAATGGAACTGCTATCGGAGGCGCCATTGTTGACGGTGGTAATTTTGATTGGGCCAATGGTAAATTTCCAGAATTTACAGAGCCATCTGCCGGATACCACGGTTTAGTATATTCAGAAGTATTGAAAAATGCGGCTTTTATCGCAAAAGTTCGTGTGGAAGGTCTTCGTGATTACGGATCGGCGTTAAGTCCATTTAATGCGTTTCAAATCATTCAAGGTTTGGAAACTTTAGAATTACGTATCAAACAACACAGTAAAAATGCTTTGG
>NZ_JBDSLS010000163.1:0-3176 GCF_039916245.1 Gelidibacter sp. | reverse complement strand
TTCATAAGATATAATTTTAGTTGGGATGCTAAAGAAAGTATGAACTCTCTTAATTAATCTATAAAGCCTGATTAAACTTTTGTTAAATTGGCAGATTACTTAAATTTACAACAAAATAATCGAGAATTCACCCCTTACGATCAAATTTCGGGATGTTTATTTAAAAAATCGGTTCCAAATCAAGACCTCTATTACCTAAAAATTGACCTTATGAAACAAATGATAATTGCCAGTACATCAACCATCTATGGAAGTGACTATTTAGACTATCTTTTAGAAGAATTGATGTTCTTTTTTAAAGATGCAGAAACTATTCTATTTATTCCTTACGCCCGTCCAGGTGGCATAAGTCATGAAGAATACACAAAAAAAGCGCAGGAAGCTTTTTCTAAAATCGGAAAAGCAGTCAAAGGCATTCACGAGTTTGACAATCCTAAAGACGCTTTAAATAATGCCAAAGGAATTTTTGTTGGCGGTGGGAATACGTTCGTCTTGGTCAATCAACTTTATAAAAATGATTTGATGAGCACGCTCCAAGAAGTCATCAATAATGGAACGCCATATTTTGGTACGAGCGCAGGCAGCAATATCTGCGGACTTACCATAAACACCACTAATGATATGCCTATCGTGTATCCACCAAGTTTCAAGACTTTAGCGATGGTGCCGTTTAATATCAACCCGCATTATTTAGATCCAGATACAAACAGCACCCACATGGGCGAAACCAGGGAAACACGAATCCAGGAGTTTCATGCTTTTAATTCACAACCCGTTATTGGACTCCGAGAAGGCAGTTGGTTAGAAGTAAATGGCGATCAGATTTTTTTAGAAGGCGAATTGGACGCGCGCATTTTTGAATACAACAAAGCTCCTTACGAAGTAGAAACGGGAACGGATTTGAGCGAACTAAAATAGAGGGTAGTTCATAGAGGGTAGAATATAGAGAATAGACAACTTTTATAATTTCTCGCAAAGGCGCTAAGACGCAAAGTTTTGGTGTAACAAGTCCAATTTTCAGTGCACCTCCGTGAAATCTCAGCGTAACTCTATGTTATGGAAATCCGTGAAAATTCGTGAAATCTGTGTCAAAAAAAAAGATTAATCTCCTCAACTGAAATTATAACATAATCTCCGCGCACCTCCGTGAAATCTCAGCATACCTCTGTGTAATAGCTATAGAAATCAGTGAAAATCCGTGAAATTCGTGTCAAAAAAAAGATTATTTCCTTAACTGAAATCATAATAGACACATTTTCTCAGTGCATTTCCGTGAAACCTCAGCGTATCTCTGTGTAATAACCCTATAATCAACTAAAGTTTCTTCAAAAAATGATACCCCAAAATCTCAAAGTCCTCGTTCATATAAAATTTATGTGAGGGCGTATTTTGGACATATGTATTGAGTTCTGCCGCTTGGCAACCTTTCTGAGCGGCATAATCGTAGATACATTTCATGAATTTTTTACCAAGACCTTTTCTTCGATACCCATCATCAATAAAAACATGATCGAGTTCTACACTTCTGCCAGAATAATGACGCGTACAAAACCACATGCCGGCGATACCGATGAGCTTTTCGCCATCATAAATTGCCGCGCACTCATAATTCTGAGTAACCATTTCAGCAAAACGTTGTTTCAGGATCGCTTCAGAAACTTTATTATGAGTTAATTTGAGCATTAAGGGAATGATCGTATTAATCTGCGAAGGCTCAATGATTTTAAATGAAATGGGCATACTTTAAATTTTAAGTAAAATTAAATAAATTCCTTCAGAAATAAATTAGTTAATTTTGATTGATTTTAAAAAAATATGAATAGACGAAAAGAACAAAGACCACTTCGCTGTTAGAATCAAGAACAAAGACTTAAACTGTGAAGTAATGGGAATTTACCAGCCTTATAATCATTCTGTCGGGAGTTGAATTTTTAAGATCAGACTATTTTACCATCTATATTTTTGGAAAAATTTAAAAATATTTATAATCCTGAGTTCTCATAAGATAATCTGTCTTTCAATTGAAATATAATTACTAAAAAATATGAACAGAAAAGATTTCATAAAAACTGCGATCCTTGGCGGAATTGCCTTAGGAGTTTTACCACAATTCGCATTTCAAAATTCCAGTTTGAGTTATGAGGAATTGATTGGAAAAGGAACTCCAAAACTTTACGGCGACGGATTTCAACTACGAAAAGAGGCGTATGATGCTTTTATCTTAATGAAAAACGCAGCTTTAAAGGAGAATATTTCGATTCAAGTCGTTTCTAGTTATCGGAATTTTGCCCATCAAAATAGAATTTGGGAACGTAAATACAAAAGCTTTACTCAGAACGGTTTATCGCCAGAAAAAGCCATTGAAAAAATCATAGAATACTCTACAATTCCTGGAACTTCCCGCCATCATTGGGGCACTGATATGGATATTATTGATGCCAATGTTCCAGAACCTAAAAATGTATTGAGTCCAGGTCATTTTGAAGGCAAAGGAAGCTATGTAAAACTTAAAAAATGGATGGATGAACATTCTAAAGACTATGGATTTTATTTAGTTTACACCAATCTTCCTGACCGAAAAGGTTTTAAGTACGAACCTTGGCATTATAGTTACAAAGCTCTGTCGTGCGACTATCTTCAGGACTACAGGAAATTAAATTTAAAAGACATTCTCAGTAAAGAATCCCTTTTAGGACATGAATATCTAACCGACTCTTTTTTAGATCGCTACAACGCCGAGAATATTTTAGACATTAATTCTGAGCTTTTGTAAATTACATAAGAGAAGATGAATTGCAAAATAGCACCAAATCAATGAACTAAAGTCCATAACACCTCGACAAACGTTCTGACGGAGGTTTTTCAAATAGACTAAAAGTCTGTTGCATTTGTGAAATTTATAGTGAAAAATTTGAATAGGTTTCCTCAGTGTATGAGTAAGTTCGTGAAAATTCGTGAAATTCGTGTCAAAATTTTTAGAAGCTAAAGTGGAATGCACTGAAGTGTATACCAGCCCGACAAACATTCTGGCAGGGTTTTAACATAATTTGAGGCCAATAAAAAAGCCTCTTAAAAACAAGAGGCTTTCTCAGACACTAACTCAACTTTCATTTATGAAAGATTTTTCAAATACGCTAAAGCATCTTTGGCATTAGATCGTTTCGCATAATCCACAG
>NZ_JBDSLS010000162.1:0-38767 GCF_039916245.1 Gelidibacter sp. | reverse complement strand
GGTTTAGATCCGCTAGAGCGTAATCGTTTTCATAATTTGTTGAGTGAATTGGGCGAAGATGCGGTGGTTATTTTATCCACGCATATTGTGGATGATGTCGTGAATTTATGTACCAATATGGCGGTATTCAATGATGGTGGCGTTGTGGTGCAAGGAAATCCGCAAGATTTATCAAATTCGCTCAATGGAAAAGTCTTTCGTAAACGTATCGAAAAGAACGAAATTGAACACTACCATGCGGAATATATCGTGCTTTCGACCTATTTGCGAAGTGGTCATATGAACGTCAATGTATTTAGTGAGGTGCATCCTGGGGAGGGATTTGAAATCGTGAATAATAATCTGGAGGATTTTTACTTCTACAGTATTAACCAACCTCAAACTGTATAATCATGATCGAAATTTTCTTATTTGAACTTCAATACCGTTTAAGGCGACCAGCGACCTATATCTACATTTTTTTGATGTTCATTATTCCGCTGTTATTGAGTGTTTTTGAAGATTCAGTGACTGCTCAATATACCAACAGTCCCAACGCCATTGCCGGTGTTTTGGGTGGGATGAGTGTTTTAGGTTTGTTTTTTTATGCGGCTATTATGGGCGTTGCCGTGTATCGGGATGACGAACATAAAACGGCCCAAACCTATTTTTCCTTTCCTATTTCTGAAAAGAATTACATTTTGGGACGCTTTTTTGGCAGCTTTACGATAGTTACGGTTATGAATATTGCGGCGGTTATCGGTGCAATGATTGGTTTTAGTATGGGCGCTTTTTTGGAGCGACCTGATTACGGAATCTATACGTCTTTCAGTTTTTTATCGTATTTCTTACCGTTTTTATATTTATTGACTTTCAATGCGTTTTTTATTGGCAGCTTGTTCTTTTGCTTGATGACTTTTTTCAAACGCATGTCCATCTTGTATTTAGGCGGGATTGTCATTCTGATTTTGACGACCGCTTCAGGGCAATTGTTATCTAATTTAGATACTCAATGGTTAAGTATTTACGTCGATCCATTTGGAGGGAAAGCCCACGCTTTTATCACCAAGTACTGGACGATTGACGAGTTGAATTATACGCAATTGGCATTGTCTGGAAAGTTTGCACTCAACAGATTAATGTGGTTAGGCATTGGGTTTGTAATTTTCATCTTTACCTTATTTAAATTTTCTTATAAAGGGTTTTTGACGTCATCTGCTAAGAAATCAGCCAAAGAGTCCAAAGACGCGTATGTGCCTTCTAGTTTTGTTCCGAATATTGTTCAGCAGTTTAATGCCAAAGCACAACGAGACAACCTTTGGTCGTTAAGTAAGATTGAATTTTTATCGATCGTCAAAGAAAGTGTTTTCGGCATTTTGATCGTATTAGGAATTTTGGTCGCAGGATTTGCCACTTATCAATCCAATCAAATTTACGGAACGCCATCTCTGCCCATAACTCGCTATATGGTCACTACAATTTCGGGCGGTCTCATGTTATTTTCCATCATCATTTTAGTGATTTATGCAGGGGAGGCGGTACACAGAACACGACAGAATAAAACTTTTGAGTTTTACGACGCCTTGCCGGTCAGCAATAGCACCTTGTACTTGTCAAAAATTATTTCGCTTGTTGGGGTTGCCATTGTATTGACCTTCCTCAATGTGGTTGTTGGGATGTTGTACCAGTCTTTTAATGGTTATTTCAATTATGAATTAGGCGTGTATTTGATCTATAATTTCACGTCGGTTTTCCCTGCATTCCTCACCACGGTGCTCCTGGCATTTTTCATTCATGTTTTGGTCAACAATAAATTCTTAGGTCATTTTATCGTCATTATCATTTATATCGGGTTGCCGATTCTTTCAGTGCTCGTGTTTAAAACCTCCAATCCGTTAGTGATCTTTGGCGGAACTCCTGGCGGATTTTTAAGTGATTTAAATGGTTTTGGACATTATTTATATGGACAATTTTGGTTGAATCTCTACTGGATTTTACTCACCTGTATTTTGGCCACTATAGGTATCGTTTTTTGGAATCGTGGTTTTGTGGCTTCTGGTAAAGAACGCTTGCATATTGCGAAACAACGTTTCAGTGGAAAAACGCTCGCTTTAATGCTGTTTTTAATCTTGGCATTTGTTTCGGTAGGTGGCTATAGCTACTACAATTTAAAAGTCCTGAACCAATTGGAAAATGGTACTTATAGCGAGAAACTCAATGCTGAGGCTGAAAAAAAATATGGAAAATATATTGACAAACCCCATGTTCAAATCATCGATTTAAAAGCATTCATCGATATTTTTCCTGAAGATAGAGGTGTCGTGGCGAAAGGCGAATTTAAGGTCATCAATAATTTTGAAGTGCCAATTGATACGCTTTTGCTGAACATTGGATTTCCGATTGCGGACACGAAAATCACTAAAGTGCTCTATAATGGGACGGAAATAAAACCTTTTTTAAGCGATGAAGAGTTTCGACTGTTTATCTACAAATTCCCAAACCCTTTGCAACCAGAAGAAACGGCATCATTAGTAATTGAAACCGAAGCCAAAACCCATGGATTTTCATCAGATGCTGAAACCGATATCTTGACCAATGGGACGTTTTTTAGAGATGCCATTTTCCCTTCCTTTCATTATAAACGCACCTTGGTGGACAACGGCGTCCGTAAAAAGTACGGTCTGGAAAAACTGGATTATCTTTATCCACCACGGACGGATAGTATTGCTTTAAAGAAAAACTTGTTCAATGAAGATGGCGATTATTTGAATTTTGAAGCAGTTTTAAGTACGTCGAAAGGACAAACAGCGATTGCGCCAGGAACACTGATCAAACAATGGGAAGCCAATGACCGCAGTTATTTTCAATATAAACTAGCAGAGAAAACCGATTATTTTTTCAGTTTTGTATCTGCAGCGTATGATGTAGAAAAGGATGTTTGGACAGCGCCAAGTGGGAAAAAAGTAGCCATCGAAATTTACCATTCTCCAAAGCATACCAGGAATTTGGAATATTTTATCAAAGGTGTGAAAATTGCTTTGGACTACAATTCCAAAAACTTTCTGGAATATCCACATTCGGTACTTCGCGTGATTGAATTCCCAGCGTATGCTACGTTTGCACAATCTTTTGCGACGACGATTCCATATTCTGAAGATTTTGGATTTGTGGCCGATTTCTCAAAAGCAGACAATTACAATTATGCGTTTAGAGTAACGTCTCATGAAGTGGCGCACCAATGGTGGGGACATATTGTCACACCGAGTAATACGTCTGGCGCTAATATCATATCAGAAACTTTGGCAGAATATGCGTCGTTAATGACCATGAAGCAGGAATATGGCGAAAACGGCATCAAATCCTTCTTAAAAAACTCCTTGGACAAGTATTTAAGTAGTCGAAAATTCGATTTTAAACCAGAACGCAACTTAATGGATGTGGAGACCGGTCAGCATATTTGGTACGAAAAGGGCTCGATGATTATGTATGATTTGCAAGATGTGATGGGCGAGGAAGTGGTCAATAAAGGCTTGAAAAACTTTTTGGAAGCCTTTAAATATAATCACAAAGGCTTTTATCCAACCTCCGAAGATTTGTATGAAGCCATTTATGCCGTAACGCCCGATTCCTTAAAATATAAGGTGGACGACGGTTTTAAAGAGATTGTATTGTATGAAAATAGAGTGATGAATGCCAAAACAAAAGCCTTGGCTAATGGCAAATGGGAAACCACGTTTACCGTGAATAGCAATAAAATCTACTATGATAATAAAGGAAGAGAGGAGAAGGTGGATGATAAGGACAACTTAGTTGATGTTGGTTTGTTTGGCGAAGATGTTGTAAAAGACGTCGTCGCCATTAAAAACCCGTTGTATTTTAAACTGAAATGGTTAAAACCTGGCGACAATACCTTTACCATCATAACGGATAAAAAACCTTTAAAAGCTGGGATTGATCCTTATAATAAGTTGATAGACCGTAACTCGGACGATAATTTAAAAACGGTGGAAGAGTAGCGTGGAGTAAAATTTCAATAATAAAATTCCAAATTCCATCTTGATAGGTTTTGTGATTAAACATAGAAAGTTGTTAAAGCGAGGTTTCACCTCGCTTTTCTGTTTTTGTGTATCAAACTACCTTAATCAAGAGTATAATGCGCATGGTTTTTATGGCTTTTAATAATTAAGACCCTAGTGGATAAAAATTGATTTTAACTTCATTAATTTTACAACATGATCATAATAATAGGAGCAGGCCTATCAGGGCTTTTAACGGCGTACCGTTTGAAAAACGAAGGTATTCCCTTTAAGATTTTAGAGGCGAGATCTCGTATTGGTGGAAGAATACATACCGTGTTTGGTGAAGAAAATACACCTGTTGAAATGGGCGCGACCTGGTTTCAAAATCAGCATACACAGCTTATCGCTTTGTTGGAGGAATTAGGGATAAATTACTTCGAACAATTTATTGAAGGCTCCGTATTCTATCAGCCTTCTGCGAACGCGCCCGCACAATCCATACAAATTCCAAAGCAAGATCCTAGCTACAGAATTTCTGGTGGCTCCTCCCATCTTATTAATGCCTTGTATGAGAAATTAGATCCTGATGATGTCTTGTTTGACCAAACGGTAACGGAGATTAAATTCCACGAAAATTCTGTTCAAGTCATTGCAAAAGATGTTTTTGCGGGCGACAAAATTATTTTAGCAATACCTCCAAAGCTATGGTCCAAAAGAATCCTTTTTGAGCCTCACTTGCCAAACGATTTGATGCAGATGGCGACACAAACGCACACGTGGATGGAGGATTCCATTAAAATAGCAGTAACCTATGCACAACCGTTTTGGTTACCAAAGCATCAGTCTGGAGCATTATTCAGCAATGCAGGACCGATCACTGAACTTTACGATCATTGTAATCAGGAAAGATCTAAATACGCACTCTGTGGCTTTATAAATGCTTCCTTTCAAAATCTTAATGATGAAAAAAGACGCACAAGTGTGCTTCGTCAATTAACATCTGTTTTTGGAGAACAAGCCGGTGATTTTATAGACTATAAAGAATGTGTCTGGAGCAGAGAAATAAACACTTTTGAATACTCTCATAACGAGCTTTATCCACATCAAAATAATGGCAATCCAATTTTTAGGCACTCCTTTTTTGAGGGGAAATTATTGATTTCAAGTTCTGAATCTGCTTCAGAATATCCAGGATATATGGAAGGTGCCGTTTACGCCGGGAATATAACGGCTGAAAAAATAATTGCCGGTAAAAAGGTGCAATAATACCAGAGATTCCGTTTCAAACAAAAGTTCTTAAAGGTTTGGGCGCATGGCTGAAAAAAAATAGCGCCTATATTTATGGCACAAAAGCGATGGCTATCCAGGCCCAAGAATGGGGGCGTGATGACCACGAAACCTGAGAAAATATAATTTCACTTCATCGATTATCCAAAAAACGGCAAGCTAATTATTCGGGGCTTAAATACGGCTATTAAGAGTGTGTCTCTATTTTTTGATAGCTCGATATCGTTAGAGTGCAAATCGTCTAACACAGGCTATGAAATTGATTTCGCCAATAAAATCATCAAAAATAAATACGCAACGGACCTTGTTCTGGTATATGAAGGAGAATTATCTAGCACACCCTTGCATGTGATCGGACCAAATGAAAATATAGGATTTGTATTATACACAGACAATGCTGAAAAAATACCATAAGGAATGGGTTTCATGATTTATGAAATTAATCTTGGATAAAATATGCAAGTGCATCAGGTTTAATTTATTAAAAATTAGATAAAAAGGAACTGAAGTTCAGTTATTTCGAGCTCAAATTGTTATTTTTGAGTATAAATAAAATGTTATGAATATTCAAGATGAAAAAATAAAATTGGTTAAAATGCTTTTGGATACAGAAAATCCAAAAATAATCGAATCCATTAGAAATATTTTCAAAAAAGAAAAAGTTTCTGACTTTTGGGAGGACTTATCTCCGCAACAACGCAAAGAAATTGAAAAAGCTTCTGCAGAAATAGAAAACGGAGAAATAATAGATTATGAATCTTTTATGCGAAAACACAGATAATTGAGCAGAAAAGTTGTTATTTCAAAAACTGCCGAAAAGAAATTAGAAAAACTTTTTGATTATCTCATACGGAACTGGTCTGTTACAGTTAAAAAAGAATTTGTTGAAAAATTAGATTCATCAATAGACTTAATTAAAAACCAGCCTGAAATATTCCCTGAATCTAAAAAGACAAAGGGATTAAGGAAATGTGTAATTACGAAACAAACGACCTTATATTATCGCTATAATTCCGAAAGAATTAACGTGATTACGATTTTTGATACCAGACAAAATCCGAATAAATTAGATAAAGAATTGTAAAAAAAGAAAGCCCTACAAATATATAAACGAAATAAGGGCTTGAAAGTTTATCCCACAGTCCCTATCTTTTCAGCAGTGTTTCAATAACTCCGAAAAGTAAATCCATACTTTTTATTTTTACTGTGTTTATACAAGTGGTAACTCATAATTTATTGTTAGCTCTGGGGCATTAGGATATTATCGTGGATTTAATAACGGCGTTGGAGAGCTATTGAACAGATATGTTTTATTAAAACATCAGAGCTTCTGGAAGAGGAAATCGAATATCAATTTGTAAATGATTTTCGACAATCTTGACTTTTATGAACGGGACAAACAAAATGTTTTCGAGACGGCAATTTCAATAAAATTTGTAAATCAGTTGAAAAATTGGTGTTGTCAAAAAAGACAAGCGTCATAGTAATAAAAGGTTTTGCGTCTGGCTCGCTGAATTGCAAAATGGAACTTTATTCGGGGCCAAACCGATTATCCGACATTTTGTCAACAAGCTGCAGATGCTAGCGTTGAAAAATGGATCAGTGATTTGATGGCCATGACCGTCAGTTATCTTGATAAAAAAGGAAATATATTACTGGTAGAACCCATTCCACATCCTTGAATTAGGACTTGAGTTTTTTCAGTTAAATGGTTAGGGTCGAGATTTCTATTTTCTAAAAGATCGCTAGGCGAACATCATTCTTTTAGAATATATCAAGATTAAACTACTAATTAATAAAAATTCCGTTTTTTTAAATCAGACTAAAAGTCTTTTACATTCGTGAATCCTTAGTAAATACTTTAGACCCTGTTTTTTAGCAAATGAATGATTTGTGAAAATTAGTGAAATTCGTGTCCAAACTTTTTGGAGCTAAAGCGCGCAGTTTTCATTAAATTTGAGATTCATAAAAAAGAACATTTTCAAAAAATACCACATCAGTAATGAGTAACAATCAACAATCCATCAAGAATTACGAGGCCAATCCCAATCGCTATAACGATATGTTATACCGTCGTTGTGGAAAAAGTGGCATCTTATTACCTGCCATTTCGCTTGGCTTATGGCATAATTTCGGACACGCCGATGATTTTACCAACGCACGGCAAATCATACGAACTTCTTTTGATTGTGGCATCACACATTTTGATTTGGCGAATAATTACGGACCTCCTTACGGCGCTGCCGAGGAAACTTTTGGGCGAATTTTAAAAAAGGATTTTCAATCGTATCGCGATGAACTCCTGATTTCGAGTAAAGCAGGTTGGGATATGTGGGATGGTCCTTACGGGAATTTCGGCTCCAAAAAGTATTTGATTTCAAGTCTTGATCAAAGTTTAAAAAGAATGGGACTGGAGTATGTGGATATATTTTACCACCATCGCCCAGATCCGGATACGCCGTTGGAAGAAACCATGGGCGCCTTGCATCAAATGGTGCAACAAGGCAAAGCACTTTATGTTGGTGTTTCTAGATATTCGCCAGAAATGACGCGTCAGGCTAGCGAGATTTTGGCGAAAATGGGCACCAAATTATTAATTCATCAACCGCGTTATAATATGATGGATCGCAATCCGGAAGATGGCTTATTAAATGAACTTGAAACACAAGGTTTAGGCGCCATAGCCTTTTCGCCTTTGGAGCAAGGGATATTATCGGATAAATACCTTAAGGGAATTCCAGAAGATTCACGCGCCTTAAAAGATAAACGCTATCTCAAAGTAGAACATCTTACGAAAGAAAAACTGGAGACCGTTAAGCAATTGAACGTTATGGCGACTAACAGAGGACAAAGTTTGGCGCAAATGGCTATCGCGTGGCTTTTAAAAGACGATCGCATCACTTCGGTATTAGTGGGTGTGAGTAGACCAGAACAAATCCTGGATAACGTCAAGTCGATTGAGAATTTAAGTTTTTCAAAAGCAGAATTGACTGCGATTGATGAGATCTTAAATTCGTCATATTAAAACGATTGCCGTATGCAATTCCCATCCGAATAGTTTGTAGTAAATTTGCAGTCTATATAAATCTTAAGCAAGACCGTTATAAATACCATTCGAAAAATGAGTAAAAACGAAGAAATTTCAAATCTCGAGAAAAAACTTAAAGCTGATCTTGATAAGTTTGAAACGGCAAAAATAAAATGTGGTATTATTGGTAGAAGTGGCGTAGGAAAATCCTCGCTCATCAATGCCATTGTGGGAGAGCATATTGCTGAAGTTGGCGAAGTGGAAACCACGATGGAAGTCGGCAAACCCATTGCCCATAGAGGTTTGAACTTTTATGATTTGCCAGGATGTTCGACCATCAATTTTCCGAAGGAACGGTATTTGGAGGAATTTCAGATCAGTAATTTTGATTGTGTCATTTTAGTAACCTCCGATCGGTTTTACGAGGATGACTTGTATTTAATTGATGAACTTCTGAAAATCAAAATGCCCGTTTTTGCGGTTCGAACTAAAATCGATTTTTCAATTGATAGAGCATTAAGAAGGAATATATCCGAAGAAGAAACTTATACGACCATTCTGAATAATCTAAAAGACAATCTTAAAGGCTATCGCCTGAACGGTATTTATTTAACCTCGGCCGATTATCCGCAAGAATACGATTTAAGCCAGCTTTTGGACGATATCTATTCGAGCTTAGGAAAGATAAAACAACAGCGCTTCGTCGCAGATATCAATATTACCAGCCAAAAAATCTTAGCAAAAAAAAAAGAACTCGCAAATAAGATAGTAGGGATTCATGCGGGCTTATCGGCAGTTAATGGTATCAATCCTATTCCAGGATTGGATATTGGCGTCGATATTTCGCTTTTAACGCGAATGGGATTTCATGTCCGTGATATTTACTGTTTAGGTGAGGCACAGCAGGATTTTATTTCTGCACTCATCGATAAAAAGAATGCCAAAGTATTGGCCGCCAAAGCCGTTCAGTTTGGCACAAAATATTTGGGAAAAGAAGCCGTTATTCTACTTCTGAAAAAAGCAGGAGCAGGGATTGCGGTAAAATCGGCTTCAAAATATTTCCCCTTTGTGGGCATGGCGATTTCATCGACCGTTGGGTTTTTCCTGACCTCCTCCATAGGTAAGGATATGATAAAGGATGCCGAAGCAATTGCCACCGAGAATTACAATGCTCTGAAATCAATTAAAATCAATCGACAATAACAAACCAAACAAATTAAAAGATCAGGCGTTTTACCTGACTGAAATAGGTTTATCTTGCGCGATATTAAAATCACAAAAAATTATGAGTAATAGATTATATACCACCAATGAGATTCAAGAGAAAATCTCGACTGTGGCCAAAGGATTATCCGATTCTGATTTAGATAAATTATGTAAAAAGGATCATTCAAAATCAACGTTTGATGTCAGTTATCCTCTTTTTTTAAGAGTGCCAGCGCATTTTACGCCAGCTGAAAAAGCAGAAGTCTTGAAAGACGCAAAAGGAGTTGTTCGATATACTTGGGAATATGAATTTGAGCGCAACGGATTTATCTATGCCATGAGTACGCAGTGGTATGCAAGAAATGATGAGTATGTACAGCGTTGGCTGAGCAAATTTGAATAATTTATAAGAGCGTTTGCAATCCTATAAAATTTAAATCTAAAAATGGTGTACAGAAAAGGTACACCATTTTTTTTTGACTGTTATACAACGATATTTTAATCTTGGAAGATTATTTGGAGTAAACGCTATCGTTCAATACGTGGGATGATCACAAAGGGAATTTGGGAATGAAATCCCATTTTATTTATAACAGGCTCTTTGGTTACTAACAGGTCTATTTTTGATTCATTTGCTATTTTGAATGGCATGGACAGATTTTACAGAATAAAAGCAACTAAACAAACTAAGAGATTGATCTTAAATATACTTTGAAATTCTCAACAGAACAGAATGATGCAAGTTCATAAGCTTCAGCAGACTTTAAAATTTAATTCTTAAACTGAGATTGGGGGTTAATCCCAGTGATTTATGATCGGTTTTAAGAGTCGTGTTTGAATTTTCAGGATTTACTTTGAAATATCTGTTAATCGTATTTTCTTGGTTTGTTACGTTTAAAACGCCAGCCCTGACCATGCCTTGTATGCCTTTTGAAAATTTAAAATCATAATTTAAAGAAACATCCAACCTCATAAAATCATCAAGATTCTCCTTGTTGGGCGAATCATAGTTTACTCTATAATTATTTCCATCCCTTACGGTTTCCTTTCCTTGAAGGGGCTTTGTGTACGGACTTCCCGTTCGCCAGATGCCGCCAAGTGAGACTTCAAGATTGTCTAAGATATTTAAATTGAATGCCGTCGAGAATGAATGCCGTACGTCTACATTATGTGGAAATTCTGAGGGGGAAAAATTCTCAAAATTATAGGTATTTGTACTGTAAGTATAACTCAACCAAGTGCTATAATTGATGCCAGTTTTATTGATTAAAAACTCTACGCCTTTAGCAGTGTAACCTCCGGTAGCATTGATAAATTGAAAATTATTATAGAAGCCCTGATTGGAAGTGGTAATACCATCAACCTGCTTATAGAAGCCTTCAATATCTACCAACCAATTATTTTTATGATACTCAAAACCAAAGGATCCCTGTTTACTTTCTGAAATAGGAATTGTCGAATTATCCGCTAAAATCCACCTTCTTTTTTCTATCCCCAAAAAATTATATTCAAAGTCAATGTTCTGATTAACGGATTGGTTTTTAAATTCGCCCTGCAGTTTCAATGCTAATTGATCGATTAATTTCTGTCTAAAATTTAACCGAGGTTCAATAATAAATTTGTTGAATTTTTGAAAGTAATTACCTCTGACCCCCAAACGCAGGTAAGTGGTTTTGTTTTTATACTCCACCTCGCTAAAAAGTGCATGGTTTAACAGTACATCTTTCTGAATGGATACATAGGATGGTGCATTTACCGTAGTTCCATTTAAAACGCCTATTTCGCTAAACTGATAACCATTTAAGAAATTTATGTTTTTAGAAAATTTATACTTGGTCTTAAACTTTAACCCTGTTTCCAATACCTCATTGTCTTGGGTAAGATGTTGATCGGTTTCTATTTTATAATCAATGGCATCTACATTATATTGTGAATAAAATGTCGATACATTTGAGCTGAATTTACGATTCCAAATGGCATCCCAACTGGCTCCAAGCCCAATGTTTTCTTGATTTAAAAAGCTGGTTTTAGAGGTGCTTTGTCCAGAATTAGCTTGGTAGTCTTCTATATATTCCAAATGATTGCTGATACCAATTAGATTGGCTCTGAACTTATGGTTTTCGTTGAGGTCAAAAAGTAGTTTTGCTGTATAATCATAAAAATAGAAATCTGATTTTTGGTTGTTCTCACCAACCTTGCCGCTATTGGCAGAGATTTCACTATCCTGGAAACTACGTTCATAATAATTGTCATAGGTAGGAGAGTTGAAGACATCTGTAAAAGAACGTCGGCCAGAAACATGGAAAGCTAATTTTTTACTTATTGGAACCTCTACAAACGCATCTGCATGAATTGAATTCGCACCAAAACCACCCGAAAATTCAGAATTGATATCGTTTTTGGTAGACATGTTGATGGTGCTGGAAACACCATCACTAAACTCACTTGAGGTACCATTTTTGGTAACCACCACTTTATTGGTCAAATAGGGATTGTAAGCAGAGATGAGTCCGAAAAAATGGCCAGAATGGTACATTTTAATATCGTCCCAAAGAATCAAGTTTTGATCATTGGTACAGCCACGTACATTGATGTTTGCGATGCTCTCATTGATACTTTCCACCCCAGGTAATGCTTGAATGGACTGTAGAATATCTGGCTCAGTAAGTCCTGGAAGAATGCCGAATTTTTCTGCATTTAAAATGGTGCTCCCATCAATTGACTTTTGTAAACCGGTAGTTAAAAATTTAGAAATCAAAATTTGATTAAGCGCTTGATTCTGTTCTTCCATGACTATGGTGATGCAGTCATTTCCAGTCGATCTTAAATCTTTTGCGCTAAAAACTTGAGGCGTAAACCCTAAATAAGAAACGGATAGCATTGCATTAATGGGAAGGTCATCCATTCGAAATTTACCTTGGGCATCTGTAATGGTGCCTTTGGAGGCGTTTAGAAGGGATAAGGTAGCTCCGAACAAGGGTTGATTGTCATTTTCGGCAACTACAAATCCGCAAATGGAGATCGTTTTGTCTAGCGTTGAAACGGTGATATACCGCTCATCTAAAAACTTAAAATTTAATAAGGTTTTTTCGTTTAACTCTTTTATGATTTCAGATAATGGGGCTGAGGGATGTGGTTTGGCGACCCTCACATTTTGAATATCATTTACTGAATATGAGAATTTAACATCAAACTTATTTTCAAGTATTTCTAGTAATTGCACTAACGGTAGTTGTTCCTGTGCTTGCACTCCAAATGACAAAAAGCCACAAAAGAGGAATAAAATAACACGATTTTTAGTTGGACCCATGGTTGTAAAATTCCACTTTTTTGCCATCAATTTTAAAACTTAATTTTAAAGGAATTGTTACAGATTGTAAGGCAATGTTTTTATCTGAATGAGTAAAGGTACCTGAAAATAGTTGTGTGTTATCCACGCTTGATGCGTTGATAGAGATGTCATATTGCACTTCCAGTTCTTTAATAACTTGCCATAAGGGCACTTTGTCAAAACTAGACTCACGGGCCAACCAAGATGGGTTTTTAAGATTGAAATTCTCTATAATCCCAACTTGTCCACGGATCACTCTTATGGATTTTCCTGGAGTCAAAATGACGTCTTTTGATTGTGTACTGACCCTAACTGAGCCTTCGTAACAATGTACTTCAAAATAATCTGGACGTTGTTTGACGTTAAACTGAGTACCTAACACTTCAATAGTACCTTCCTCTGTATTTACGGTAAATTTATTTCCTTTGGTTACCTTAAAAAACGCCTCCCCCTCTAAATTTAAATTACGTGTTTTTTTCCACTCCTTTTTGTTAAAGGATATTTTGGATTTTGCATTTAAAATAACCTCAGAATTATCGGGTAATGTTAAAGTTTCAGTTTGTGCAATTGCAGTGGAAAAAGAAGAGGTCGTATTGAAAAACAAAAAATAGGAACTTGATAACAGGACCACTAAAACAGCCGCAATTCTTAAGAAATTTTTAAAGTTTAATGGAATTACTTTAGGAGTTTCCTTTTTGAGGTTTCTAGCCTTAAATGTATCCAATGCTTTTTGGGCATCTAATGTAGGCACCTGGATTTGCTTTGAATAAAAGGCCGCTTTTTCTAAAGTTGAAAAATCCTCACCAGGATATTTGTTCTGTAACTCTTGAAAGGATAACTCTCCTTCAAACCATTTTAATATGTCGTTTTCTTTATCCATTTTAAATGCTTTTCACTTATAAGACACTTTAATTTATAATTACCCTACTTAAAAACTTAGAAGTTTACCTGATCTATTTTTTCTCTTATGATTTTTAGGGCAGCAGACATGCGTTTTTCGACAGTTTTTTGTGATATATCGAGTAGTTCAGCTATTTCTCTGTATTTTTTATCTTCTATTCTATTCAACAAAAATACTTCACGTTGCTCAGGACTTAAATCTTCAATGGCTAGGCGTAATTTTTCTTTGAACTCTTCTTCTTCCATTAAATATTCTGGGTTTAAATTTGTTTGATCTCTGTAAGGTGAAGCTTTGGCATAAGCCATCACCACCTTTTGATGTCGCACGAGATTTAAAAAAAGATTATTAATGGTCGTAAATAAATAGGTCTTGGCCTTAGCTGGATCTATTTTAGAGCAATTCTCCCAAATTTTTTGAAAAGCATCTTGTACATAATCTAATGAAGCATCACGATCTCCACCCTTGTAATAGGCAAAATTGCTAGCCGATTGGAGGTGTTCTAAATAAAAAGAATTAAAATGGACTTCTTCACAGAGTTTATGTTTGGGACTACTCATACGACGTTTCGTTTTTAAGATAGGCAAAAATAAGGTAAAAAAACTTATTACTTAAAGTGTTGTTTTACAGTGTTTAAGGTGTGAAGATGAAAATTATTACAAAAATCCGTAGGGTAAATCTATCGTCAAGAGTCTTACTTATAGAAAGGCGTTAAATCGCTTACAAACATTAAATAAAAAAGTGTAACCAAAAAAATGTAAATTATGAAAACCTTCAAATCTTTAATCGCAATCCTAGGACTATCCTTTATAAGTCTAACCTCATGTCAAGATGAAATAGATGTCAATAATAGTGAGAATCCAAATACCAATTCCTCAACTTCTGCTACGGCAAATAAATTAGAGCGTTCAGCAATGTATGATGGTAGTTTTGATGATTTTTTAGACGGGATGTCATGTTCCTCCATCTTATTACCAGTAACTGCAACAATTAATGATACAAAGGTCACCCTTATAAGTCAAGCAGATTATCAACTTGTTTTAAATATTTTAGGACGTTTTACGAATGACGACGATAGGATCCGATTTCAATTCCCATTAAGAGTTAAGATGAGCAATTATAATGAGGTTACGGTGGCGAACCAAATAGAATATGATGCTTTAATGAACGCTTGTAAAAAAGCAGAAGATCAAGCACAAGCTGCCATCAACTGTTTGGAAATTGAAATGCCAATAACTATTTTAACCTATGATTTAAAGGCAGAACAGACAGGTAGTGTAGTTATTGATTCAAAACAACAGCTATATACGTACATGAACAATTTTGATGATAAGTCTCTGTTTGCAATAAAATATCCAATAAAAGCAATAGTTAAAGGAGAAGGCAGTACAAAGGTTGAAATTACTAGTGATTTGGATTTCCAATCTTATATTTCGGAATGTACAGCCACAGAAGTAGAAAAGGATAAAGCTAAGCAGGATGCCAAAAAGCTTGAAACAATTTTAGTCAATGGTAAGTTTAAGGTGAACTCCTTTATAATTGCAGGAGCGAATACGGCAAATAACTATGCAAATTACACCATTGATTTTGCAAATGATTTAACCTTAACCGCTAAGCATACAGTAAACTCAACTGTTCAAGGTACTTACGCAGTAGCATCAGAAGTGGACGTCTTTTTAGACATAAAATTCTCCGGTAATGCAGCCTTTGAACTGCTTAATGAGTCTTGGAAAGTTAAGAGCTATTCGCAATCATCAATTTCATTGCAAAGCAAAACAAATGCCGCAATTACCCTAGTATTATCACAAATCTAATATTAGAACGGTATTTGTAACTAATGTTATGTAAAAAAAACAGCTGTCATTTTAAGGCAGCTGTTTTTAAAATAATTTAAAAAAAACATAAATGAAGTACAAACAATTATTACTTGTGTTAGGAATTATCATCTGCGGCGCTTGCTCAAAAGCCGATGATTTAATCAATGTAGAAAATAGTGTCAATCAGGCGGCAAATAGAAAAGCCACAGGTAGCTCTGCCAATGATCTTCTATCGGACGTTACGTTTACCAATATGATTATAGAAGTGGTCTATGTTGAAGGTTTTGAGCCTTCTCAAACTTCCATAATTAATTTGAAATCATTTTTAGAACAGCGTGTCCACAAACCTGGCGGCATTATCATCGAAAAACGTGCAATTCCTTCACCAAATCAAACAAAGTATAGTATTCAGGATATTTCTGAAATAGAGAAAAAGCATCGAAAACATTATAATACCAAAAATAGAATTGCAGTATGGGCCTACTTTTCTGACGGGAAATCTGACAAAGATTCTGAAGCAGCTGAAACCGTTGTTCTGGGCACAGCATATTGGAATACTTCCTTTGTGATTTTCCAGGAAACCATATCAAACTTCACAAATAGTCCTTTCAAGCCCAGTCGATCTTTGCTTGAAACTACAGTTTTGACCCATGAATTTGGACATATTTTGGGGCTAACCAATTTAGGAAGTCCAATGCAAGTTAATCATGAAGATGACACACATTCAAAACATTGTGAAGAAGAAAATTGTTTGATGTATTGGAAGTCCTCTTCGGGGGCAGGTATTTTCAATATGGTGAACAAGAGTACTGCACCAAAATTTGATGCCAATTGTATAGCTGATTTGAGAACTAATGGCGGCAAATAAAATTTATAAACCAAATAATTTAAATCATTTAAAATGAAAACACTTTATATCACATTAATCCTCGCGCTAAGTCTTGCATTTCAAGGGGGCGCCCAAGAAAATATTTCATTGGATAAATCAAACGCCTCTAACGCCGGGTTGAAATTAGGCTATAATTTGGCCGCTGTAAGTTTTGATGATGTATCAGAAACGGGGCAGCGCCATGGTTTTTTTGTAGGATTTTATGGAGAATCCTTTGTATCTGGTGCTGTTGCCATTCAGATTGAATTGATGTATTCCCAACAAGGGTATGAGCTCAAGGATAATGGCGGCACATTTACCCAAAAATTGGATTATTTGAACCTTCCTTTGATGCTGAAAATTTATCCTGTAAGTCATTTCTTTTTAGAGGCAGGCCCTCAAGTAGGTTTGGCGATTTCCCATAAAGAAGAGTTTGATAGCAATTTCGGGCTCTTTGATACCTCACAGGAGTTTGATCCACAAAGGTTTGATTGGGGATTTAATTTTGGAACAGGATTTAAATCTGATTCAGGAATAAGTTTAGGTGTAAGATATCATTTAGGAATGGGGAGTATCTATGATGAAGGAAGCCCTAAAAACCGCGTATGGCAATTTGCATTAGGGATTGATTTTTAGTGATTTAAATAGTGGTTTTCATCATGATCGTTGTTCCGGTGTCATCCAATATTTACGTTAATTTTAATTTTTTATTGAATTGTCGTAGGGTAAAACCTTTTAGTCGTGTCTTATTATTGAAAGCAATTATAAACTATAAATTTTAAAACATCAAAATCATGAAGACCTTAAAAATTTCAGCGCTATTAGTTATTTTCAGTATATCAAATGCCATCACTGCGCAAACTATAGAATCGTCCAATGAAGCCCATATTGATAACCGTTCTTACTATGAAAAAAGAGCCGCAGAAGACGCGAAATTTGAATTAGAATTTAGTGCAAAGACTAAAGCTGAAGAAGAGAAGTTTTGGAAAGAGCAAAATGCTTATGAAAAAGAACTAAAGCGAAAAAACAAAAAGGCCTATAAGGCTTATATTAGAAACAAGAAACAGGCATATGCAGCACATTATGAGCGTTGCAACCAGCACTGTCACCATAGTGATGATTTCTATTACCATGCTTCGTTTTACCACTACCATTACAAAGGCTATTATTACGATAGACAACCAAGACATACGACAACCTCTACTAGAGTTATTGTAAACACACCAAGTGTACGTTTAGGTATATTTTAAGGTAGATTTGATATCCTGTTACAACGCCTACTAACTCAAGCTTTTTAAGCGCTCCTGAATAAATGATGGTGGTGCTGCACATCTTACGAGATGAGAAAAAGCAAAGTCAGTAGGCGTTTTATATCGTGTGATCAGACATGAACTTATTTTAGAGTAAGTTAGCAATAATCATGAAGAGGCATGAAACCATAACGACCTTTACGCCATAGAGGTACAGTGCGAGGTGGTCACTTCAACACTCGAACAGGCCATTATAACCGTGGAAGGCTTGTTCCTGAACGCAGGTGCTGGGTTTGACTCAAAAGATTTCAGAAACTCTTATGAGAAAAAAGAAATCAAGGCCAATGTGTGTTTCAACAAGCGCAATGGGAATAATGGTAGGGACGAATATTTTGACCAAGAAATATATAAAAAAAGGATATGCAATTGAACGGACAAACGCTTGGATGGACAGCTATCGCTCACTACTAAATAGATTTGATACAACCAATGCAAGTTGGTTTCAACTAAATATCATTTATGGTAATATTCCTAAAGAAAATGATAAACAAAAAGTTTAAATGACCTAAGTTTAAATCTAAAAATGGTGTGCAGAAAAGGTACACCATTTTTTTTTTGACTGTTATAAAACGATATTTTAATCTTGGAAGATTATTTGGAGTAAACGCTATCGTTCAATACGTGGGATGACCACAAATGGAATTTGGGAATGAAATCCCATTTTATTTATAACAGGCTCTTTGGTTAATTTCTCAATAAAACTATGCTCATAATTAATCATGGTTAGAATATTAATCTTGTTTTCCTTGATGAAATCCTTGATGGCTTGCGCTTTTTTGGCATAATCTGATTTCCAATAAAAAGTATGTGGATCATTTTTTAAATACTCTTTTAGGATATCAAAATTATTGCGTTGTGTATCGGTCAGTTTATCCATGCCGTTAATATGAAGGATGTTAATGGCAGAATGATATAAAGCGGCTAATTTTTTTATGGCCAATAATTCTTCGCCATAAAGTCTATTAAAATCCGTTGGAAAGCCCAGTTGATTCGGAGTTTCAAATTCGTAATTATCAGGCACTAACATGACGGGACAAAGTTTAACCTTATTGATCACGGATACAGAATTACTTCCCCAAAGAAATTCTTTAGCACCTGTCGCACCTTTTGTTCCCATCACTAACAGGTCTATCTTTTGTTTTCCGACGGCATATATAATAGAATCTATCAATGAATCGGTAGTGAAAATGGTTTTAAACTCATGCTCACTATTGGTGCTTTCCCTTATAGCGCGCTCTTTCAGGGCAGCTAGCTGCGCTCTGGAAGTGTCCATCAGTTTATCGATATAATCTGGGGTAATATAGGTTCGGGATCCTGTATTTACAAAAGTCCAAGCGTGTAAAAAGTAAAACGTACAAGGCTTATTGTTATATAGTTTTAAGGCATAAAGAACAGCGCTCCATGCGTTTTCTGAAAAATCTGTAGGTAATAAAATATGATGTCTCATGTGGTTTTGATTTGATTGTTTGGAATAAATAATAGGGCTTTCCTTATAAAAGTAAAATTAAGGATTTACGGTTAGGCATAAAATGACTTTTATCAGATTGTGAAGATAGCTTTTAAATATGTCAGTTATTAGTGGTCTATTCAAGGGTTGTTTTCGAAGCTAAAGGTGCAACAATGGACGACGAAGAAATTGCTGTTAAAGATTATTATGCACAATATGAATGAAATACAGAGCGATTGCTTTGATATAAGTTCATTGAAAAAGTGAATAAAGATGATATGTCAACCGTGAATTTCGAGAAAAATTTTGACGGTGGTCCATGGCTTATCCGATGCCGATTTTGATGAATTAAGCCAAAATCTTCAAAAAACAAGGCTTATAGTAACATAAACCTTTTTATTTAGTATGATAAAATCAAATTTTGGTCCAATGATATCCATTAATTAATTTTGAGTTATACAATACATTAACTCATACATGGAATGACAAGAAATGGAATTTTGGATTGGAAGCCTAACTGATATCAGCTTGAGTTTTTGCTCTTAGAATATAGAATAATAATGGAAAAGTGTAAATAATAGTATCATTTCTTACCAAACCATTCACTTTATAACATCTCGCTGCGCTATGCATAGGATTGGTCCAACCCAAGTTGAAAAGGCCAGCTTCCATTTGGTTTTAGCACTTCCGATTTATAAGAATTGTCAAGCCTTAAATGCCATTTTCCAGATAAATAAGTGCTGTAGTTATTGGCCTTCAATATCTCGGCAATAGGAGGAATATTGGGCGACAGCTGACCATGATAACCTTTTCGGTGTTCATCAACTGCAGTCATCCCGTTGAGCAGGACTAATTCGTTAAGTTCAATATTTAATTTGGCAGGATGTTTTGATTCACACTGAAAAAATTATGAGGATCATAGACTTTTTTTATTTCAGACAAACGTTTATAGTTATGCTTATAGCTTGCTTCGATGCGCGCTTGGCCTTCATCCATCATAAAATTGGAATAGGCACCTCCTGAAGAATATGGATGTAAGGCTTTCCAATAGTCTTTACACCATGTCGTGATTTGAGTTTTATTTGCAGAATCTGGATCAACCCCTACAATTACTCCAGCATAGTTTGCATCTCGATAGGCCCATGCGGTTTCATCTTTTTTAACTCTGGATGCAGCGCCGTTGATGGGATATAGATGCATTTGGGATAGTAACGTTGGTATTTTATAGCCAAACGTTAAATGCTGTTTTCTTAATTCTGCGCCTAATTCATTAAAAAAATCGGCACGCCAATACCATTGCAAACCTGGAGGATAAAGTCCGTCAAACAATGTTTGCATGGCTGGGTAAGGCATTTCTCCCAGATTTTCAAATAAGGGATTCATTGCCAAAATGGGCGCAAACACTTCTTTTACATGGTTTAAATTTCCAGAATAACACCATACGATACCGCAGAATTTTTTGAAATGTAAATGCTCTGGAAATGGAGGGCCAGGGATAATTAAGGTTGCGAAGAATCCATTTAATTCGTCCGGAGCCTTTTGGAGGAAATCATGATACCATGCCATGATTTCTTCGGTTTTTTCAATAGGCCATAACATTGGCCCTCCATACACGCTTGTTAGTGGATGCGCTTGAAATTTAAACGAAGTCACAATTCCAAAATTGCCACCACCACCTCGAATGGCCCAAAACAAATCAGTGTTCTGCTTCGCATTTACAGTGACCATAGAGCCGTCTGCCAAAACCATTTCAGCTTCCAGCAGGTTATCGATCGTGAGTCCATGTTTTCGAGCCAAATAACCTACACCACCGCCAAGTGTAAGACCACCAACGCCGGTTGTAGAAATAATACCAGAAGGAATAGCCAAGCCAAAGCTATGAGTAACCTGATCAACTTCCCTCCAAATATTGCCGCCACCAACTTTCACGGTATTATCAGCGGTATTGACCTTGACAAATTTTATTCCTGAAAGGTCAATGACCAAACCATCGTCGCATAATCCCAAGCCACCTCCGTTATGTCCGCCGCCTCTAATGGCCACTAATAAGTTGTTTTCTCTTGCAAAATTGATGGCTGCCGTAACCTCCGAAGCCTCTTTACATATCGCAAACATTCCTGGATGTTTGTCTATCATTGCGTTGAATACCTTTCGAGTTTCATCAAAAATCACATCGTTCGGCAATACTATTTTTCCTCTAAAGTCTGCAGCGAATTTTTTGATGATGGCAGGATTGAGGTCTTTTACAGAATTTGTTTTTGAAGCCGTCATTTTGATAGGTTTTAAATGGTAACTAAATCAATGTGGACTTTTATCGATTTAATTTTTAGTTTTATCAATCATATGATTGATAACTATGGTATGTTCATGTTCTGGACTGAACATAATGATTTCGGCATCTTCATTTACCTTAACGTTGTGTCCTGGCTGCATGAAAAATAAATCGTTCTTGTTAATTGTTTCCTGAATGTTTTCTGAGCTGGTTGTAGTAATTTGACCACTCAATAAAAATCCCCAGTGTGGACACTGGCACGAGTTGCCTTCAAGACCAATAAAAATAGGTGATGTATCTACTCCTGCAGATAGACTGAAATATTCAGCGCTAATTTTTCCATAACCAGTAGAATCTCCAAATCCATTTTTCTGACGAATAATTGCGCCTGGTATTTCCAGTTTTATTTCGATATTCTCTTTTGCGATTTTCATTTTAAATTGATTTAATGGAAATTAATAATATGCAGTTTTTACTGCCATAACTACATTCATTTAAAATAAGGGGCGGTTAACATGGTGTTAAGTTGATCTGTTTATAATCACAAATCTTTGACTTACCTATTAAAAGTAGAAAAAGTTAGGTAAATTAAAGTCTACATTTAGTTCAATAAATGCGATTTTCAGCTCATTTATAAGACATAAAG
This sequence comes from Gelidibacter sp., assembly GCF_039916245.1. Lineage (GTDB taxonomy): Bacteria > Bacteroidota > Bacteroidia > Flavobacteriales > Flavobacteriaceae > Gelidibacter. The sequence goes on along the minus strand of NZ_JBDSLS010000162.1, from coordinate 16,659 downwards.
CTTATCCAAAATCGTGATTTTACGAATACATATGATTTCGAGTCCTAATCAGATTTGAAAATTAACAGCAATAGGATTTCAAATAATGTGAAGGCAGGATGCCATAGGTTTCCTGAAAACATTTTGAGAAATAGGCAGGCGTATTAAATCCCGTTTCAAAGGCGACTTGAGAAATATTATTATTTTTTTTATGTAATAACTTTAACGCTTGATTTAATCGATATTGCTTTAAAAATTGATTTTGGGGCTGTCCAGTTATTGAAGTTATCTTTCGATAAACCTGCGACTTGCTATATCCTAAGTGTTGACTGAATTTTTCGACATTTAAATTAGGATTAGACCATTCTTTTTCTGTGTAATTCATTAAGGAATTAAGGAATTTTTGGTCGTTTGAATCAAGTACGTTAATATGTTTTTTGTTGATCGAAATATTTAGATTTTCACTTTCATATAAATCTTTGACCTCAGATGATATTACGATTTCGCCTTGAACAACATCACATAAACGTTTAGCCAATTGGATGGTATCTTCAAAAATGCCCTCTTTTTCACTGACAGGACCTCCAGCACTTATACCAATGTGCAATTTTAAATGTGTATGGTGTTTGAGTTTTAGAGCTTGTTTGAATGTTTTTTGAATATCCAAAGCACATATCACTGCATTTGTGACCGAATCAAACGAAACTAAAAGGTGATCCCAACTATTTCTGACGAGGCTTCCATTGTGTTTGCCTGTAGTTTGAATAATGGAAGTGTATTGATTGTTGATGGTTGCCTTTGTTTGTTTTCCTTCAACACCATTTAGTATCGTCTGTTCTATTGTTGCAACCATAATGGTCCTGAAAGCAGGATCGTTAATGATATTTAATACTTTTTTTTTTGTTTTTTTCGGATCTTCTATACGTCCTAAAAAAGATTCTACTACCGAAGTATCTACTTCAATGACCTTATTTGGAACGGCACCATGGGCATGATTATGCATTTCTGAAATCGCAGATTTATCAGGTGCTTCAATTAAGCAAAACGCGATTTTTCGTTTGTCATCAAACCAATACGTTAGTCCTTTACAGTTGAAATTATGCTGTATTTTTAAATCTTGTTGATGTAAGTTTGCCACAATTTCAGCCGTTACTTCATCTGAAACATCATGGCGATCCATGTAAATAGGCATAACAAAGGTTTTAGAAAATGACTTTTTAATTTTTTTTAATCAGGTCCATCTGTTTTGATTTTTGATCAAATTTTGGATCATAAATTAAAAAGTAAAGCAGTATTTTTAAAGATACGATAATCCGGTTAAAGGTTGAGTTATTTTTTTTATAAATTAATAGTAATGAGGAGCTAAGCTTTGAAGAATTATAATAAGAAATAGAATTAAATTTAAAACTGGAGAGTTTTATTTTGATAGAAATGGCATTCTTATACTCTAAAAGTTTTTTATAAAATCAACTCAGAACTTTCAATCCCGCTCACATATTTTTAAAATTCAGATTATAAAAAACTATTGTCCGGAAAAGAATTAAGACACTTCGACAAGCTCAGTAACCGCCGCTTCGCTGATAGAACCAAGAACAAAGACTTAACACGTAATTAATTGAAAATAAGGACTGTGAAATTCATAATTAGAATGGGTTATGATGTTTTAGCAATAGTTTTCAAAAAACCTCGAAATTAAGGAGCTTGAGGATCAAAAACATTGAAAGACCTTTATTAATCACTACTCTTAGTACATCAACACAACTTTAATCAGACAACAATCATTTTTAATCTATAAAGACTAAGATAACATGGTGAGAAGGTTAGTTAGAAAGAAGAACTTGTTAATTTATATTTAATCTAACCTTATTTTTTCATACCTTAATGTTGCAATTAACTTAAAACAAGGGCTTTATGGAATTAAAGAAAAAACTATTCCCGTTTTTTTCCACTGTTGGAATCTTGATAGTGGTGTTGGGATTGTATGCTTTTAAATCTGACAGTGCAACTACTGAAAGATATGTTGCACAAACCCGTTGGGAAAATCTCAAAGTCCTTCCTCAAAATATTTCAAAGGATAGTTTGGATTATTTGATGAAAAACTACGCCTTGTCTCTTGGTGTAAAATGTACGCATTGTCATGTACCGAGTAAAACTGATCCTACAAAACTGGATTTTGCCAGTGACGAGAAAATTGAAAAAGAAATAGCAAGAGGCATGGTCAAAATGACCAATGATCTTAATGCACTTTATTTTCAACCGCATTTTCCTGAACCAAAACCGAAGCAAGTACACGTGGTAAACTGTGTGATGTGCCACCGTGGCGCGGTTAATCCTGAAAAATATTTGTCACAAATGGGAGAGATGTACAAAACCTACGATCCTAATCGGGACAACAGAAAAGAGATGTTTCTGGAGCAGCAAAAAAAGCAATAAATACCAGAGTTTTTGCAATATGAACGCATTGGTAACTCAGTTTTGAATTTCCAAAAAAAGGAAATCAATGGGACTTCCTTTTTTTGTTTCTCAACGCTGTTAATCTCCAAATGAATTTATCGCACCACATCGAGCGTAGAATAGCCCAAACTGCCTTTTTCGAGTTTAATTTGGGTCGTAATCCGTTCTTTAAGGGCGCTGACATGAGAAATAACACCGACGGATTTATCGCCTTCATTCTGCATTTTTTCAAGAATCGTAATGGCTTGATCCAAGGTTTCCGGGTCTAAGGTGCCAAAACCTTCATCGATAAATAAGGATTCGATTTTTACATTTCGAGAGGCAATGTCAGATAGCGCAAAGGCCATCGCCAAGCTGACCAAAAACGTTTCTCCGCCAGATAATGTTTTTACTGAGCGCCGTGCATTTCCCATATAGCTGTCAAAAATTTTGAGCGTGTCACTTTTTTCGGCTTCCTCAGCGGTAGGAATGTCCAGCAAGTAGCGATCGCTAAATTCTGATAAGCGTTTGTTGGCAAAACCGATCAGCTGCTCCAAGGTTAAATCCTGAACGAAATTTGAAAATTTATTTCCCGTGGCGTCGCCTACCAAATCATTCATGGTTTTCCAAAGCGCCAAATCCTTTTTCATTAAATGCAATATTTCCAGCACTTTTTGTTGGCGTTCACGGGCTTTGGTATCATCGTCCAAACGTTGCGTGATTTTGCCTAAATTGACCAAAAGCGTTTCCCTTTCCGTTTTTGAGGTTTCAAATAAGGATGTCAAAACTTCAAAGGAAAGCTTGTCGTCGTCTTTCTCTTTCAGTTCTTTTAAAATTTTATGAAGGGCGGTTTCTTTTTCTGAAATCCGTGTTTTTCTTTCATTTAGGACGCTTTCTTGTTTGCGAATTCGGCTGGCCACATCTTCAGAAAGAATCGATTTTCTTAGTAGCTCAAGATGTTCTAGGTCTTCTTTTAAAAGAATATTATCGAGTTCCTGCTTCTTTGTCGCAAGATCATTTGTACTGGATTTTAACCTTGAATCATTATCCTTAATTTGCTTTTCAACGGAAGCAATTGTAGCGATAGAATGACTGATTTTAGTCGCTAATTCATTTGATTTTTGATTGATGTCATCTTGTTCATAAAGCGCAATGCGTTCTTTCTTTTTAGCGGCATAGATTTTTAAAGCCCCTTGCCAATGTTCTAAAACCTCCGTGGCGTCGTTTAAAACTGAATGTGCTTGGAATGCTTTTTTAGAGTGTTCTACTTGCTGAATGCTTTTGTTTAATTCGCTGCGTCGATGTTGAAGAAGCTCCAAAGTTTCTTCTGGATTCCATTGGAGTTGGGCTGCAAGCTCAGTAAGTAATTTGTGGTTGTTAGTAGCGTCGGTTGTGGTAGTTTGAATCTCCGATTTCAGACGGATTATTTCACGTTCTTGGAATTTGTTTTTTTCGCCTAAAGTGATGACAAAGCTGGATTTGGTTTCAAGCGCATCCTTTTTTTCTTTCAATAATTCGGCTTTGGCATCAAAATGAGGTGCGTTCAACGCATAGGGATGATCCAAAGAGCCACAGAGCGGACAAGGCTGCTCCGGAGTTAATAGCAGTCGCTGATCCTCCAGGCTTTGGTGCTTTCGTTGTTGCTCCAAATTCGTTTCGAGAGTTTGGACTTCCTTTTTTAAGGCGACCAATTCGGTTTCCATAACCGCTATCTTTTTAAGGTCTGCCTTTAAACTTTCTTCGGCCGATTTTAGGTTTGTGGTATGACTTTCGAGTGTTGTTTTAAATTTTAAAGCATTTTCTTTTTTCATTAGAAAATCGCCCGCTTTTTCGTTTAATTCACGATTGCTGGCTAATGTAGCCTCCAATTGCTCCAATGAATTTATTCCAGAAATTTTGATGGCTTCCTGAACTGTTTTTTGCAAGGCTTCAAATTGCGGTTGAAAGGTTTCGATGTATTCAGCTTTCGGCAATTGATAGCCTAAGGTGTTTATATGTCGCACATAATTTTGAAGCTGCGTTTGATGAAGAGTCGCTTCGTCCTTCTTCTTTTTTTCTTCAGATTCAAGCGCGACAATCTTGCTTCGGAAAGCGTCCAATTTTAAGTTGGCCGACGTGATATCGACATTCTCCTTAATCAATGTTGAAACGGTCTCCAAATAGGTTTTCTGATGAGTTACAGCTTCTGATTTGGATGTTTGAAGTTGTTTTAGTTGTTCTTTAAGATTGTCCACTTCTTTGTTTACAGCATCAAAATCTCTCAAGTGAACGCCGTATTTTGAAAGTTTTTCGTGGGTATCCAGCTTTGTTTTATAAGGCTCAAAAACGTTGAAATCGCTGGTGTAGCTTAATTTTTCATCGTCTAGAGTTTTCCATTCCTTTTCCTTAATCTGTAATTCTTCCCGGGTTTTTATTTTATCAGAAGCCGTCTGATAGGCCTTTTCTATTTTCGGTTTTGTTTCGGTCAATAATTTTATTTCCGCTTTCTTTTCGGCAATGAGTTCGGGCGACAAAAGTTCGATGCTTTCAAGTCCAGCTTCTTTTAAGTCGATATCTTTTTGAATGGATTTATAGCGAAAAAATACTGCTTTTCCAATGTCTCTATACGATCGAGCACCAGTAATGTCTTCCAGTAATTGATTGCGCTCATTACGAGGGGCTTGTAGTAGTTTGCTGAATTCGCCTTGCGATAACACCATGGCTTTTACAAATTGATCATAGCTCAATCCGATAATCTCCAGATTTTTGTCGGGTGTTTTAGTGCCAGATTCAAGAATATGACCTGTGGACACTTCCACCAATTCTTGTTTGCGGGCGTTTAAATTATTGTTTCTATTGCGTTCTATGGACCAATGTGAACGGTAGTCTTTGCCATTCACACGATATTCCACTTCAGCAAAACAATGCTTCATATTGCGGGTCATCACGCCGCCATCGTCATCCAACATGGAATTGCTAACCGGTTTGTCGACTCTGGCAATACGATTGTAAAGCGCCAAAGTGATCACGTCGAGTAAGGTGGATTTCCCTGAACCTGTGGGGCCTGTAATGGCAAATAAGCCTGCTTCGGCCAACGGTCCATTTCCGAAATCTACTTCATGCTGACCTTTTAGAGAATGAATGTTTTCAAATCTGATTTTTAAAATTTTCATAAACTATAGGTTTAATTCTTCTAATATTTCGCGAAAGGCATTCTTGAGTTCTTCAGTGTTTTCCAAGCCACTTTGCAGTTCGAGTTTCTTTTCAAACATTTGCATCGGCGTAACGTCGGCGACATCAGTTCCTACGGCGAATGCATCGCTGGCACCGCGGATTTTGCTTTTGAAATTAAGCCGAGACTTAACAATTTTAAGATGTGGATTGGAGCTGGAATTGATAAGTTCTTCAAAATTTTGAAGTTTCTCTATACTTTCAGCAGCTTCATTTACGATTATTTCGGCCAACGACATCAAAGTGGTGCCTTCGGAATAGGCCTTTATTTTATCTTCCACTTCCTGAAGATTCCCTTCAAAAGTGATCAGGTTTCGATGTTTAGGAATGGGAACGATCTCCACTTGAGAAATCTGATTGTTTTGCACCGTAATAACGTTGATTTGTTTACTGTCCTCTTTCTCCGAAAAACTCAACGGAATAGGGGAGCCGCAATAATGGATGTTTTGTTCAACGGAAATTACTTGTGGTTTATGGATATGTCCTAATGCGACATAATGTGGGACGCCCTCAAACATATGTGCGTCAACACCCGCTTGATTTCCGATTTGGATATCGCGCTCGCTTTCTGAAAGTTCACTGCCCTGCACATATAAATGACCCATTACCATAAAAACGCCGTCGGAATGATGCTCCTTATAATGGCTGTTGATTTCTGAGAAATAAGATTGTAATCCAGATTTGATCTGTTCGATTTTGGTGGCATAAGATTCGCCAGCAACGGATTTTCGGATATCCCGATCTTTTAAAAAGGGGATGGCGGCCACCACTAATTTTTCGTTATTCTTTTCTATCCTTATAAACATGTCGGTTAAGTCGTCGGTTGCGCCGCCAATGACACTAATATTAAAGGCTTTCAATAGTTCAGCAGGTGCATTTAAAACTGAAGCAGAATCGTGGTTTCCTCCCGTTAAAATGATTTTACAATCCAAATTAATCAGCTGTTTCAACACATCATAATACTGCTTATAAGCAGCTTGCGACGGATTTGCTTGATCAAATATATCTCCCGAAACTAATAACACGTCAATGTTTTCAGAGGTAATATAAGCAATCAGCCATTCGAAAAACAAGTCCAGATCTTCGTTTAAATCGAATTTGTGAAGTTGTTTTCCAATATGCCAGTCGGACGTGTGGAGGATTTTCATATCATAAAAATATTAGGAATGGTAAATTTATAATAATAAGGGGTATTAAGAAATTGAAATTGGATTTGTTATGGAAAGGAAGGCTCCGAAAGGTTCAAAGTTTTCTTTAGTGAAGGTTCGTTTATTCCAGTCTTGATAAAGAATTTTTATGGGTATTGTTTAGATCAAAGGCTTTTGATCAGGTGCACTTTCAAATCTTAATGCTGTAAATTATTTGACTTGTGCTGTTTCGTCAAGAGGTTTGAAATGATTGACGCTATGTTCAATTGGTTTTAAAGTATGTAGATATTTATAGATAGCGATCAAATCTGACTCTTCCATCCCAGAAAACATATACCAAGGCATGACGGTATTTATCTCGTTTTTGTCCATGATAGGCAGACTATCGAGATTTTGATAGGCTTTAAAGCGTTGGACAAAATTTGCTGCTGACCATTTTCCGATGCCAGTATTCGTATCTGGTGTAATGTTTGCGGAAATCGATATCCCATTTGGTCCAAGAAATTCACGTCCACCCGCAAATGCAAGCTCTGGAATAATTTGACCTTTTTTTACCTGGGTGTGGCATTCGATACAGGCTGAAGCGTTTGTTAAATAGGCGCCATAGCGGATGGTGTCACTTTTGGAGGGTTTGATGGAGAGTTGAGCTTTTTTTGGAAAGGTATTCACTATGAAATTCATGGGAAAATTTAGTGAGCGCTTAGGAATTTGACTGTCTATTGACGGTAGACTTCGGATATACGCAATGATATCATATATATCTTCCTTGTCCATTGTGCCATAATATAAATAGGGCATCAAGGGGAAGAGTGCTATGCCATCTTTGTTTTCGCCACTTGTGATTGCTCTGAAAATCTCAGCATCCGTCCAGTTTTCCAAGGAGAATGGTGTAATGTTTTTGGAATAGAAATGTCCTGGCATGTCTACTTTTTCATCAAAATATTCTCCGCCTCTGCCTAAGGTTCCCGGAGTCAAAGGACCGGAAAATTTGCTCCAATCCCTTGTGGAATGACAATCCATACATAAGGTCACATGATTTGTCAAATATTCTCCTCGTTTGATCCTTTCAGGGGTAACATCAACCTTAATATCAGATAAAAGCGGAATTTGTGGTAGTACAAATTTTACATAGGAGGCGGCACCCACAATCAAAATAATGAGCACTAGCACAATTGAGAGGACCATCTTTTTCATATCTCAAAAAAATTCGTATCTAAAATACAAATAATACAGATATGAAATAAAATCCAGAGAGGATTTTTAGTTATAATCTATTGATTTAAAGGGTTTAATTAGCGTGTGTTTTTTGTGGTTGTTCTGAAGTCATTAATGATCAACTTCCATTTTAAAACGATTTTAAACACACGAAATTTAGGCTTGATTTATATTTTTAAGATTAAACTGTCACATCGATCGATCTGCCGAAACCTCCTTAATTGCCTTTAATGCGAGTCCATAAGTCAACCATCATTTTTTTACCATCGCGTTTGTCTTTTTTCTGTTCTATAAATTGGACCGTTCCATCAGCATCAGTAATAATTTCATATTGAAACACAAAATTTTGTGCGCCTTTTTCCATACTTAATAAACCAAATCGGAGATCATTATAAAGGAGTTGATCGTCCATCTTCATAATTGTATACCAGCCTTCAGAAATAGTGATCATACGCTGTACTTTTTCATTTTCTGCAAGATTTCCCAAGAGCTCATGATTTTTAGGGTAGGCTTCGAAAGTGATGGGTTGGGTGTCAAAAAAGGAATAATTGCCTAATAAATAAGCATTTTCGGTTTCAATATTCGCACTCCAAAGAATGGTATTCATAGGAGATGGTCTCGTTTCTATTTGCTTATAGATAATGTGTTGCTCTTTTAAGGCAGATTCAAATTTTGTAAACGCTGTCCATTTTAAAAGAAATGTCAATGCTAAATAGCTTGTGCTAACCATCAAGCCTATATTATTGTACAGCCGTCTTTTTCGCGACGTTTTTTTTTGGAACATCGCCAAAATTAAAAACACCAGAAATGGAAAGGTGTACAGAGGGTCGATGACAAAAATAGTTTTAAAAGCGAATTGTATTTTGATTGGCCATAATATTTCTGTGCCCCAACTGGTGTGTGCATCCAATAATGAATGGGTTATAAAACCTAAAAAAAACAACCAAGACCATGGCTTAATATCCTTGTAGGTTTCATAGCGCGTCACTAACCAGGCGCAAACAGGAGCAAAAAGCACAGAAAATAGTATGGAATGTGTAATGCCGCGATGAATTTCTAAAGCCGATACGGTATCGGTGAAATAGGATGAAAAGATGTCTAAATCGGGAATGGTTCCCGCAATGGCACCATATAACATGGCCTTATTGCCGATTTTTTTTCCTAAAACCGCTTCGCCCACCGCGGCTCCTAATATAATTTGTGTCAGTGAATCCATAAACGTCTGCAAAAGTAAGCCAAATAATAGAGTAAAGCATCCCTTACACTGGAGGACATGATTATATTAAATTGATAATTACAGGCTAAAAAGTGAGGGTGAAATCTTAATGCGCAATCGTTTGTTTATAATGATTAAACTATATTTCAATGAATTGTATCATTTTTATCTAAAAAAAATACAATTAATCGATAAAACGCTTGTTTTTTTCGTTTAATTACATAAATTTGCCATAGTAAACCCCTAAATATCAATTATGAAAACTAAACTTACTATACTTAGTATGGCTTTTTTGCTGATTACGAGCTTTGGTTTTGCACAAAAGGACCCTCAAAGTATTATCACTGGAAAAGTATCTATATCCAAGTATCACGACCGCTCTGAATTGGAAACCCTTCCAAAAGGAAATCTTTTGACCCTTTATAATGAACGCATAGAAGTTATAGTTAAAATCTTACCTAATATTGCTTTTGCTACCAAACCAGGAGTTACAATGACCTCTTTGGGAATTCCCGACACCAAAGACAACAGGAAAGCATTAGAAGAAAACGTTAAAGCCGTCAACACTTATTTTGAAAGCACCATGTCATTTCAAGATAAGGTTTTGCCATATTCTGACAAATCCAACTTAATTTCTGCCATTTTATTTTATGAGGAAACCTTGAAGTCTCTTCATACCTATAGTGAATTCAATAAATATTAAATGGGTTCCATTAAAAAATCAAATTATTTTTATTTTGTTAAATCGGCCTTAAAATCCCAGAGTAATATCTGGGATTTTTTATTGGTATCTGCGGTTAACGAGTTTTTAGCAAAGGAGTCGTTGAACACTATGCTAGTTCATTTCAGCTGATTTAATTTTAATTTGAAAGAAAGCGCTTACAAGAAAAAATAATTAATGTATTTCATCGACTTTATTTGTATTTCATAGGGTTTATCCCTACGTTTGAATCAAATAGTTAAGGAAATCTAAATTTATTACTAATTATACGACTTATGAAAAATCTTACTCAAACCATATGTTTATTACTTTTGGTTGTTGGCAGTAGTTTTGCACAACAAGAAAAGGGGATAATTGGGAAGAATAACTGGTTAAATAATTGGACCGAATTTAAGCCTAACCATATTGAACATGGTGAGCCAACCCAAATATTAAGCGGTAATATAACTCAAGACACTAAATTAACTAAGAGAGATACTTACCTCTTATTGGGTAATGTTTTTGTAACCGACAGTACAACCCTGACCATTGAGCCAGGTACCGTTATTATTGGTGACTTTAAAACCAATGGAACGCTGATCATTTCAAAAGGTTCCAAAATTATGGCTGAAGGCGAGGAAACCGATCCCATCATTTTTACATCCAATAGAAGTGTAAAGAAAGAAGGCGACTGGGGCGGCATTTTTATTCTTGGGGATGCGCCTATCAATAAATTCGGCAATGCATCTTCAGTAAATTACGGATTACAACCTTCTTCTTTTAATAATATCAGTTATGGCGGATCAAATCCACAAAGCAATTCTGGTGTTCTAAAATATGTGAGAATTGAATTTGCCGGAAAGCGTACCAAAGACTTTGGCTATTTTAATTCTTTAACTCTTGCGGGTGTTGGAAGCAAAACCCTAATTGAAAATGTTATGGTAAGCTATTCTGATGGCAATTCCTTTAACATTATTGGTGGTGTGGTCAATTTAGAAAAAGTGGTATCCTTTAGATCCAAGAGCAACGACTACGAATTCAATTTTGGTACCCAGTGTAACATTAGAAACTCTTTAGCCATTAGATCCCCTTATGTATCTGGATCCAATGGGTCACGTTGTATGTATGTGGCGTCCTATGATAAAAAAGAAGAAGTGGACTTTAGTAAGAAAAGCACTTCTGTAAAGGCAGAAAACTTGACCTTAATTAATGTCAGCGAAAATTTAGACTCTGATATTAAAGTAGGATTGGTAAGAGAAGCTTTATATATCGCTGAGAATGCTGCTTTAGATATTAGTAAAAGTGTGATCTCAGGCTTTAATCCGGCAGTTATTATCGATAAAAATGTTCAAATCAATGCTCAGAACCTGGACCTTATGAAATTCAGTGATATGTATTTCAATAATTGCAAAGGAAACATTTTTACAGAACACGATTCCAATAACGCCGATTTAGAAAATTGGTATGGCAACAGATCCTTTTTTAATGTCTATTCAAAAGGTTCGGATGCCGAGACTTTTATTGATGTAAAAAACAGTTCAAGACGACCAGATTTTAGGCTGCGCATCAATAAGATCATAGCCTCAAATGCTATTGAGATTGAAGACTAAACCATAAAACTTAAACTTGCACGAAGTGATGCCCAAAATCTTTAACACAGTTTCCAATGTAATACTTGCCAGAGTTCTGGAAGGTTTTCCTGGTAAATAAAACAGTGGTTTTGAATTTTAAAAGGCATTCTTTCTGCAAAGAGTATGAAATTCCCTAAAATGGAGAATAATTAATCAACTGTGAATGCATAAAACTACTACTCTAACTAGATTATTTTTTGTACTTGGCGTTTTTGTTCTTTTGATATCCGGACAAACAAGCGCCCAGATAGTTATTGGTACACCTAATTTAGGATTTACCCGCGCTTGTGCGAGTGAAACCTTTAACACTTATAATGTCACATTTGTATTTACTCCAGAAGCTGAACTTATGGCGACCAACCAGTTTCGGATTGAAATGTCGGATGCCACGGGGAATTTTTCAAATGCCACCGTTGTTTATACCTCACAGCCGGGAGCTGTAACCAAATCGCCAGCGACTTTAACTTTTCCAGTGCCAAAAACCACAGCGGGAGAAGGCTACAGACTGAGAGTAAAAAGTACAGCGCCAGCCGCAACGAGCTCAAGTTCTGCTGCTTTTGCAGCCTATTACAAACTTCAGGACAGCCCATTTACCATCAATAATTTAGTTTCTAAAGGCGCTTTTTGTACGGGTGGCAGTTATTTACTGACTATTGACAATCCGGGCACGGGAACAAATGACTCCCCATTAAATTATCCATCACTTACCTATAAATGGTATAGAGAAACCAGTCCTACAACTACTGTATTCGTAGGAGATGGCGCTACATTATCTGTAAAACAACCTGGCAAATATTTTGTTAAAACCAATTATGGAACCTGTACCTCAAATTCATATTCAAACCGCGTTGAAATTAGTGAAGTCGCCACTGGAGACACGGATGCCACCGTGGTTTCGAGCTTAGGAAATCCGTTTTGTTCAGAAAACGGAATGACTACTTTAAGTACCATGGCTGGGGCAAGTTACCAATGGTTCAAAAACGGAACTGCCATAGCTGGCGCAACCAATCAATTGTATCAAACCAATGCCTCTGGCACTTATTCGGTAAAGGTGGATTTGGGAAGTTGTTCAGCCTCAGGTTCTATAAATTTGACAAGCGAAGGTTTTGAAAGTTCCATCAACGTCAGTGAACAAAATACGATGGACTCGGGAGAATCCTTAACAGCAACGGTTACAACCACTGCCAAAAATCCGAAATTTGAATGGTCCCTGAATGGTACTATTATTCCGGGAGCTACGGCTGCAACATATGAGGCCGCTGCTTTTGGCGCCTATAAGGTGATTGTTTCCCAAACATTAGGCTGTAAGGTTTCTGAAGAATTTACTTTTTCTATTAGTAAAACCATCGAGCCTTTCCCACAGGTCGACAAAATCCCCAATCTCATTAGTCCGAACGGGGATGGCATCAATGACACTTGGGTCATTCCAACAAAATATGTGAACGGCACCCAAACCGAAGTCCTCATTATGAACAATCAAGGTAGGGTGGTGTTCCAAACTACGGCGTATATGAACAATTGGCCTCAGAACCAACTGGAATTAAGCAGTATCAACCAAGTGTTTTATTATATCATCACCACCCAAGAAGGTCAAACTAAAAAAGGATCCATCACCGTAGTTAGATAACCATGAAGCAATTTTTCCTATATATCACGCAGATAAAAGAAGGTCTCTCAGGAAGGTATCAGGTGTCCATTAGGAAAAATATGCGAAATCGTCAATTAAAAACAGTGGTGTTGACATTAATCTGTTTTTGTTCAGTACAACTGTTTTATGCGCAAGAAGACGATGGGATTGTCTCGCTCGCTCTTCCTGTCAGAACCTCTTTAACTTTTAACAGATATATTGTCAATCCCACCTTTAGTTTTGTGCGCGAGCAAAATAAATATATTAGTGCTTTCAATAAAAGGGAATGGGTTCAATTTGATGATGCCCCTCAAACGTATTTATTAGGATATTCCGGCAGGTTTGCCGAAAACATAGGTGCGGGACTTGGTTTGTTCCAACAGGATTATGGCGTGCTGACCACTTTTGGTGGGATTTTAAACTTTGCTTATAATGCTCAATTAACGCGCGATAACAATTTAACTTTTGGTGTCAATTTAGGCGTTTATAAAAGCGGCCTCAATACCGGGAAAGTGATCACTAATTTTGCTGATCCTTCATTAAATAATATTCCGTCGCACCTGCTTCTTACGGCTAATCCAGGGATCAACTATGGTACCCTATTTATGGATTTTGGAGTCTCCATAAATAATCTCGTCCTATATAATGTACAGTCTTCTGAGCTGATTCAGGGTGATCCACGCCAAAGTATTCAAGCCCATGTCATGTATACCGGCTATATGAATGGCCGAGGCTTTTTTAACGATGCCAAATTTTCAGGATTGGTAAGATCTGAATTCGGAAAAGAGATGACCACAATTTCAGGTATTGCGATGATTACCTCTCCAAAAGGTATTTGGGCTCAAGTAGGATTCAATTCACTCTACGGAGGATCTGCTGGTTTGGGACTCAATCTTACCGAACAAATTGCCATAGAATATAATTTCGAAAAAGCCATGGGCGATATGACCAATTTTGGATCTTCCCATGACATTACGCTGGCTTATAAGTTCAAAAGCAATGCCAATTATAAGTACCATGATGATGACGAAATAGGTTCTATTTTCTCTACCGATACTAAACGTGTTTTAGCGTCCAGCCAACCAAAAATGGATGCCGCAACGCGAGCACAGTTAGCGGCCGAAGCAGGAGCAAAACGAGAAGAAATAAAAGAAAGAGCAAAAGAAAAAGCTTCTAAAGATAGAGAGACAGCCCAAGTTAGGGATGAAAAAACGAGAATAGCACAAGAGGAGCTAGCTATTCAAAGTAAAGCACGAATTGAAGCACGAGCGGCCGCCGCAAAAGAAAGATTGGCGGTTCAAGAAAAAGCCAGAGCTGACGCTAAAGCTAAATTAGAAGAAAAGCTCAAATTAGCTAAGGAAGCAAAAGCTAAGGCTGATCAAGAAGCCAAAGAAAAGTTCCCGGCCTTGGAGAGAGCAAATGCACTAGCCAGAGCAAAAGCTGAAGAAAACAATACGTTAACCGCAGATGCAAAAGCAAAAGCCGATCAGGAAGCCAAAGATAAATCAGCTGCCGATGCAAAAGCCAAAGCCGATGCCCTTGGTAAAGCGGAAGCCATTGCGAAATTAGCTGCAGAAGCCAAAGCCAAAGCTGACCAAGAAGCGAAAGACAAATTAGCAGCTCAAGAGAAAGCCAAAGCCGATGCCCTTGGTAATGCGGAAGCCATTGCGAAATTAGCTGCAGAAGCAAAAGCCAAAGCTGACCAAGAAGCGAAAGATAAATTAGCAGCACAAGAGAAAGCCAAAGCCGATGCCCTTGCCAAAGCGGAAGCCAGCGCGAAATTGGCTGCAGAAGCCAAAGCCAAAGCTGACCAAGAAGCCATAGATAAATTAGCGGCTCAAGAAAAAGTCAAAGCCGATGCCCTTGCTAAAGCCGAAGCCAGCGCCAAATTGGCTGCGGAAGCCAAAGCCAAAGCTGACCAAGAAGCGAAAGACAATTTAGCGGCTCAAGAGAAAGCCAAAGCCGATGCCCTTGCTAAAGCGGAAGCCAGCGCGAAATTAGCTGCAGAGGCAAAAGCCAAAGCTGACCAAGAAGTGAAAGATAAATTAGCAGCACAAGAGAAAGCTAAAACTGATACTGAAGTTAAAACCCTTAATACGCCAACAGACGCCATTGGAATCTCCATGAAATCAGTTGGAGATTCTGCTGAGGCCTCAAAAATCACGCAAGATGAATTGTTGGCGAAATTCAATGCAGTAGTTGCAGGTAAGGAAAAAGATCTTCAAGATTTAAAAGAAGAAAATGATTTAAGTGAACAAGGTATTTTTAGTGCTCCAAAAGCATTCAAAAGTATCACTGAGGAAAATAATAAGCTTGCAGTCATTCGTGGAGATTTGGATAATATTATAAAAACCAATAATGAGCGCATTAAGGAATTGGATAACTTATATAAAGAACGCATTAAGATACCAACACTTGTAAATGACGAGGTCACTTTATATTACCAGAGCACACTGCAATCTTTAAAAGCAGCGCAGTCAAAAGCAATCGAAACCAGAGCGCAATTATCTACATCATTAAAGAAAATCGACGAAGAAACTGAGTTTGAAAGAAAACGAAGAATCAAACGGGCTGTTTATACCAGCGAAGGCGACCGATATCTGCAAGACAGAGCAACGCTAAGGTTAATAAAACAGCGCACAACATTGAGTCCAGTTCCATTAAAGGCACAAGATTTTGACTTTGGCGAAAAGCAGGGAGGTAACATTCAGATTATTAAGAATGTGGACAATGTTGAAGATGGCTATTACGCCGTGATCGCGGTGCATACGGATGTGGCAAAAAGAGATGAGTTTATAACCAAAGCTGTTGCCGCGGGTCAATCTAATATCGATTTCTTTTATGATGTCCATACCAGTAAATATTTCATCTACTATAAAAAAGATGACAGCGTTGCAGCAGCAATGGAAACACTGAAAACTAAAGGAAACCATCCTTATAACGGTCAAATGTCAATAATTAAAATAGAGAACTAAGAAAAACTAAACGCCCCTTCGTTTTTAACAATGCCCCTGAAGAAGACGAACTTATATCTACCAAAATCATGATAAAACCTACATTGTTTAACCTCCTGATTGCATTTCTGTTTCTAACATTGTGCAACACTGCCATTTCTCAAACCTATAAACCTTTTTCCGTAAGAAAAAATATCGAGGTAAGAGGGAATATGCTTGTAATAGGTAATAGTATTCTCGGTAAAGACAATCAGCCTTTTCACCTTATTACTAAAGACAATCAAGATATATCAATGCAATACATAGACATTGATAGTGATGGATCTACATTTAGTTCGAGTAGTGCTGACGTTCAGGTGCCGCCATATAAGAATGGGAGCGCCACTACATGTTATAGAGTTGCTTACGCTGGCTTATATTGGGGAGCCACATTGCAAAGCGGAAGCAGATCAGCTATTAATAAGGTGAAATTTAAAGTTCCGGGAAGTTCAACTTATACGGATATACAAGGGGAACTCGTTTATGATGCCATCGTCAATCCTATTG
>NZ_JBDSLS010000161.1:0-5125 GCF_039916245.1 Gelidibacter sp. | reverse complement strand
CTTTCAATTTCGATTTTTGGCTTACCTGATTTTCCTTTTTTGGTGGTAATGATGATGACCCCGTTGGCTGCTCTTGTTCCGTAGATTGCACCCGAAGCCGCATCTTTTAATACTTCTATAGATTCAATATCATTCGAATTAAGAAAATAAGGATCCGCTTGCACGCCATCCACAATATAAAGGGGTTGGTTATTTCCAAAACTTCCAATACCTCTAATGGTAATATCTGAGGTGGCCCCAGGGCTTCCCGATGAAGAGGTTACTGTAACTCCGGCAACTCTACCTTGTAGGGCATCAACAGGATTTGTGGTAACTACTTTGTTCAGATCTTCGCTTTTAACAGAGCTTATAGCCCCAGTAACATCACTTTTCTTTTGTGTGCCATAACCTACAATAACGACTTCGTCCAAATCTTCAGCACTTTCTTGTAGGGTAAGATTGATGGTGGATTGGTTGCCTACCGTAATTTCTTTGGTGGCAAAACCCATGAAACTGTAAACTAATACGGTTTGTCTGTTTGGAACTTCAATCGTGTAGTTTCCGTCAAAGTCAGATTGGGTGCCGACACTTGGGTTGCTTTTAATGATAATAGTTGCTCCAGGAACTGGAAATCCAGAATTATCTACAATGGTTCCTTTTACAATAATGCTTTGCGCATATGAATTTGTCACAAATCCAAAAGACACAAACATAAAAAGCAATAAAAACAGACCGTTTAAAGCATGCTTTTCATTTTTTGATTTTTTGTTTTTCATCTTAATAATTTATTTGTTAGTTAGCTTGAAACTCGATTTTAACTTAAGTTTAAGACTCCCAAATATTAAATTATTTTGAGATAAAACATGAGAAAACACCTTTACTTGACCTTTACATTCTATTAAAATAGTAGTGTTTGTAACGGTTTAGTATTAAATCTTCAAATAAAATGTGAAATTGTTGACATGGCTAATAAACCAGCACAGAAGGGTCTTTATAAATTTTGTTTTTATATGAAGATGCCAGAAATTACTTTGTGACTTAAATATCTTCCAGAAAACTAACCAAGTTATCTTTACTGTCTAAGCCTAATTTTTTCCTTAATCGGTGTCTTCCTATTTCAACTGAATTTACAGAGATGTTATTGATGTTTGCGATCTCTTTGGAGCTTAATTTGAGTTTAACTTGAACGGCCAACTGAACATCTTTATCTGTTAATTTGGGAAATCTTTCTTTCAGTTTATATAAGAAATCGCTTTGTAGATTTTCGATATTGGAATGGAATCGTTGAATATCTTCATTGAAATCAAACTTAAAGGTGTATTCTTTGATAAGCGCCTCGATGTTCTTTTTGAGTTCATTCAAATCGGTGAATTTGAGATCTTTTAAAGACTTCGTCAGATCCTTATAAATCGTTGTTCTTTGAGAAATAAACAAAGCCAAATTGGTCAGTTCGGTCATTCGAAACTCTAGTTTGTGTTCGAGGTTTTCGCGTTCTAGCGCTTGGGTTTTTAGTTTCTCTTTGGAAAGCTTGTGACTTTGCAAGTAGATTGCTTTTTTCTTTTTAATATTATTCCATAGTCCTACAATCACTAGCATAGCTATAATTGCCAATAATAAAACACCAATCAATAAATAATTCCTTTTTTGGGCTTCTAAATTACGTTCTTGTTCCAGTAATTTAATTTCGGACTCGCGTCGTTCTGCCTCATACAAAATGCGCATTTCAGCCAACTTTTCGCTTTTATTACTTGAAAACACCTCGGAAATGCCTTGGGTGTATTTCATGTAATAGTTGAAGGCCTCTTTGTAGTTCTCTTTTGCCAAATAGTAATCTGACATAATTTTGTCATTCTCTATAATCAACTCCTTGTTGTTGCTTAGGGTTTCGATAATGTTTCTAGATTCTTCTAACAATGCAAAGCAGGCCTCATAATTTTTAAGTTTCAGATATACGAGGGCGAGCTCATGGAGGATATCAACTTTTTTGTGTTCGTATTTAATTTCGGTGGTAATCTCCAATGCCGACTCTAGGAACGTTTTGGCTAAATCGAGTTCATTAATTTTACGATAGCAGATGCCCATGTTTTTCATAGTTTCTGCAATCCGGTCCTTATTATTGGAATCTTTGATGAGTTCTAAAGATCTTTTGAAAAACGATAAGGCCAAATTGCAGTCATCTTTACTTTCATAAATTAATCCGATACTATTGTAACTGTAGGCAATGCGTTGTTTGTCGCCAATCTTCTCATGGATTCTTAAGGTTTCCGTGTGATATTCTAAAGCTTTATCAAAATAACCAATGTCATAATACAGCCAGCCCAATGTGCGCAGAGTGAAGGCGAGATCGTAATCATTTCCAATCGCTTTTCTGATTTCTAAGGATTGTAATCCAAATTGCAAGGCTTTATCATAAATATCATTAAACAAATACCCTTGACACAAATTTATTAGTGCTAATCCTTCCTGATCTCTATCTTTAAACTCAATCGCTAATTTTAAAGCTTCCGTTCCATATTCTATAGTTTTATCAGGATTGACAACCCAGTATATTTCAGCAATCCTATTTAAGATAGGCGTTTTATTTATTTTTTTTGAGGTGGGTAAAATGGTTAGCAAGCTGTCCAGTTCCTGTTGTGAGTCGGTTGGATTTTCATCCCAGATATTCGTTTGAGATTGGGTAGTAAAATAGAACCCTATAAAGGCGATAAGAATAAGCGTAATCAGTTTGTTCATTAGTCAAAATTTGTAATTGTCAAAGAAATGCCTTTATTATTAGCCTGATCTATAGGTTTACAAATATCAACAATAATAACTAATCTTTTTTTCTAAAAAAACGATTTGTAAGGTTAAGTAAAGGTAAGTTTTGAGTTATTATTGATAATAATTCGCAATTTGTGGGCTTGAAGTTTATGAAAAATTAATAATTTGAAATGGTAATAAAGATGGATATAAAAAAGATGATAAAACCTATACTTGTTTTTGTTTTGGTATTTAATTTAAGCTGTAATACCTCTAAAGAATCTCTGAAAATTCATGAGACATATGATTTCCTAGATTTCAGTGAAAACATTTTAGATTATCATATCACACCTAAAGATGCTTTTGATAGAACAGGTTTGATGTTTTCTGATCAAGGCGCTTGGTTTGCCTATGGCATGCATGACGAGTCAGATGAGTCTTTCGGTTTTTCAGGCCCTTTTTTAATGACCCAACAAAATGGGGTTTGGTTGAGTACTTCGCTTATGAATGCTACCATTAAAGTGAATGATAACTTCGAATCTTTAACGCGCGACCATTCTTATAGCTTTGCAAGTCATTTAGAAAATGGCTATTCTGGTAATTCTTTAGCGGTTGACCAAACCTTGCTTTTTAAAAACGGGCATACGGCTTTAGTGCGGACCACAATAAAAAATACGGGTCAAGAATCTATTCATATAGAAGTGCTTTGGGAAAGTGCACCTGTTTTGATTGATGGGATTTTATTGTCACAAGATGAGAACACCATCGAAATAAACTCTACAAAAACGAATGCCAAAGGCTATGTTTCTTTTCCAAAAGACACCCAAGTTGAGTTAGTAGATAGTTTGCAATATAAGGCAGGCAACAGTTTTAATCTAAAGCCTAATGAAACCAAAGACATTGTGGTTGGGCAAACTTTTATTTTTCCTGAATATTCTTGGGAAGAAGAAAGCAAGAAGATCAAAAATGAATCTTTTGATTCGATTTTTAAGGCTCGAAAAGAGGAGAAAAAAACACAGTTAAAAGCACTGATTGAAAATAGAGCATCAGAATTTAAGGATGCAAAATACGCTGGGGTTTTGGCCAAAGCACATCTGACTTTGCAAAATAATTGGCGTATTCCTTCTGGAGAGCTCACTAACGAAGGCTTGTTTCCGAGTTATCATTATAGAGGCTTTCACGGATTTTGGGCCTGGGACTCCTGGAAGCATGCGGTCGGATTGGCTTATTATAATGTTGATTTGGCAAAAAATCAAATGAGAGCCATGTTTGATTTTCAGAGTGATGATGGATTTATCGTCGATTGTATTTTCCGAGACACCACAATTGAAGCGCATAACTATCGCGATACCAAACCACCACTTTCGGCTTGGGCGGTAGTTAAAATTTATGAAAAAGATAAGGATGTCAACTTCGTAAAAGAGCTCTATCCTAAAATCAAAAAATACCACGAATGGTGGTACAACAAGCGTGATCATGACCAAGATGGCTTATGCGAATATGGCTCAACTGACGGCACCGTGATTGCGGCAAAATGGGAAAGCGGAATGGATAATGCCATCAGATTTGACGATTCTAAAATTCTGAAAAATGAAGAAGGCGCGTATTCGCTCAATCAGGAAAGTGTCGATTTGAACGCTTATTTGTATGCTGAAAAACTGTATTTAAGCGAACTCGCTGGGATTATAAATAATCAAGAAGATGCAAATACCTATAAAACAGAAGCTGAGGTATTAAAAAATAAAATCCAACAGCAATTCTATGATCCTGAAGATGGTTGGTTTTACGATACAACGATCGATGGTGGCACTTTTATTAAAGGTGCAGGAAGCGAAGGCTGGACCGCACTTTGGGCAAATGCCGCCACGCAAGAGCAAGCCGAGGCTGTAAAACTTAAGATGATGAATCCTGAAAAATT
Organism: Gelidibacter sp.; assembly: GCF_039916245.1. Classification (GTDB taxonomy): domain Bacteria; phylum Bacteroidota; class Bacteroidia; order Flavobacteriales; family Flavobacteriaceae; genus Gelidibacter. Next base: position 489 of record NZ_JBDSLS010000161.1, on the reverse strand, counting down.
CTATACGAAAGTGCCTTTTCAAACGATGAGTGCCGATCATGAAAAATTCAATCCTTTAAAAGGTTATTGGAGAGGACCAAATTGGTTGGATCAAGCTTATTTCGGCGTAAAAGGCTTGCGTAATTATGGGTTTAATGACGAAGCTGATAAAGCCACACACCAAATTATTGAAGGCGCCAATGGTGTGTTAGGTAAAGGACAAGCCATTCGTGAAAATTATCACCCCATCACGGGCGAAGGACTAAATGCTGAAAATTTCAGCTGGAGCGCAGCACATCTCATCATGTTATTACAAAACGACTAAATGAACTACGATCATCTAAAAATATCAAATCAGGAAGCCGAAGAAATTCTGTTTAAGCTTTTCAACTTGAAAGGTCACGCAACAGCGCTTCCTGGAGAAGTAGATTTTAATTTTAGAATTAAAATCGCCAATTCTCAAGGTTATATCCTGAAAATATCGCGTCGCAATGAAAGCGAATCCTATCT
>NZ_JBDSLS010000160.1:0-9364 GCF_039916245.1 Gelidibacter sp. | reverse complement strand
TTATAGTTCATGAGTGGTTCTCCCATCCCCATAAATACGATATTGCTTAAAGGTCGGTTGAAGTATAATCGGCTTTCTTTATCAATAGCGACGACCTGATCAAAAATTTCATCAGGATTGAGATTCCGCATGCGTTTGAGCCGTGCTGTGGCACAGAATTTACAATCAAGACTACAGCCCACTTGAGACGATACGCATGCTGTAGAACGGGTCTTTGTTGGAATCAACACCGATTCCACGATCAAACCATCATGCAACCGAATGGCATTTTTAATGGTTCCGTCATTGCTACGTTGCATTTGATCCACCTCAATATGGTTGATGACAAAATGATCTTCCAACATCTGTCGGGTTTCCTTGGAAATGTTGGTCATGTCTTCAAACTTGTGAGCGCCTTTGCTCCACAGCCATTCATATACCTGATTCCCTCGGAATTCTTTATCACCTTGCGTGACGAAAAATTCGCGAAGTTGTTCTTTACTTAATGCTCGTATGTCTTTTTTTGTTATTTCCATTGCAGTTGCAAAAATAGTGAAAGGATTGACGCATTTTTGATAAGGTCATCTTAAAGTTTGAAAAAGAGCGAAGTTGCTTGCCCGTCCGTAGCTTTTGTGGAGGCGGGAAATCGAAATTGAACTTGAACTTGAAACAAGAAACCTGAAACCTGAAACCCTAAAACGAAAAGCCCCATCATAACGACGAGGCTTTATCTGTATAAAATATATTATTTATAGGATCAACATCGCGTCTCCATAAGTATAGAAACGGTATTTTTCCTTAACAGCCTCTTCGTAAGCTTTCTTTATGAAATCATGACCTGCAAAAGCAGAAGCCATCATTAATAATGTCGATTTTGGTGTATGGAAATTGGTAATCATACAGTTGGCAATACTAAAGTCATACGGAGGGAAAATAAATTTATTAGTCCAACCTGAAAACTCATTCAGCGTTCCATTTGAGGATACTGCACTTTCAATAGCACGCATCGCCGTTGTACCTACAGCACAAACTCTTTTTTTATGAGATTTGGCATTATTGACAATATCAGCTGCTTCCTGAGTAACGAATGCCTCTTCACTGTCCATTTTATGTTTGGACAAATCTTCAACCTCAACCGGGTTAAACGTGCCTAAACCAACGTGAAGTGTTACTTCAGCAAATTCAATACCTTTAATCTCCAAACGCTTTAATAAATGTTTAGAAAAATGCAAACCTGCTGTTGGCGCAGCAACAGCTCCTTCTTTTTTAGCAAAAATAGTTTGATAGCGCTCTTCATCTTCTGGCTCAACCTCTCTTTTGATATATTTAGGAAGAGGTGTTTCTCCAAGCTCAGTTAATTTTTGGCGGAATTCTTTATAAGAACCATCGTACAGGAAACGCAAAGTACGGCCTCTGGAAGTCGTGTTATCAATAACCTCAGCAACTAAAGTCTCATCATCTCCAAAATACAATTTGTTACCAATACGTATTTTACGCGCCGGGTCAACCAAAACATCCCAAAGACGCTGCTCTTCATTTAGCTCTCTCAATAAGAACACTTCAATTCTCGCACCTGTTTTTTCTTTATTACCATATAAACGCGCCGGAAAAACCTTTGTATTATTAAGGATCATCACATCGCCTTCATCAAAATAATCGATAATATCCTTGAATAATTTATGCTCAATCGTCTGCTTCTTTCTGTCCAAGACCATCAAACGAGCTTCATCTCTGTTTTCGGCTGGGTATTCAGCTAATAATTCATCTGGAAGTTTAAAACCAAAGTGGGATAATTTCATACGTTTATATTTAATTTTTTTAAATGTTCAGATCTATCTGCCGACAGATCTCAAGAATCCATTTTCTATCACACGAGTAATGGGCACTAATTTATAAGTGCTTTATAACGCGCTATATAGATTTTTTTGCAAGCTGCAAATATACGACCTCAAAGTAGGCGTTGTCAAGTAAATGACCGTTTATTATTTTGCTATTTTAAAACCGATAGCTTTGAGGTCTTCCCAAAAGGTCGGATAGGATTTTGAAACAACCATGGCATCCTCGATTTGAAGGTTAGTTTTTAAACCTAACGGAGCAAAGGCCATCGCCATTCTGTGGTCGTGATACGTACCAATAGCCACATGATCAGTGATGTTGGCAGAAGATTTCAACTTTAAAGAATCATTTGTGATTTCAACCTGCGCCCCCAATTTTTCAAGTTCGGTTTTTAAGGCAACAAGTCGGTCGGTCTCTTTTATCTTTAAGGTATGAAGTCCAGTAAGATGACAGCCAACTCCCAAGCCAAAACAGGTCACGGCGATAGTTTGTGCGATGTCTGGCGCGTTTTTAAGTTGGCAGTCGACAGTCTGCAGTAGGCAGTCGGTCTTTTTTGAAAGGGTAATAGAGTTATTGTCGAAGGTTGTGACCACACCAAAATCGGTGTAAATAGTTGCCAAAACAGAATCCCCTTGTAAGCTATCTTTTTTGTAGGATGATAAAGTAATTTCTGTTCCCACCGGAGCTAATGCGACAATACTGTAAAAATAAGACGCCGATGACCAATCGCTCTCAACCGTCAAGGCTTTTTGATACGCGTTCAGACTTTTAAGCGGGCTTACTTTTATCTTATTGTTCTCAAAACTGGTTTCAACCCCAATTTGGTTAAGCAAATCCAAAGTCATGTTGATATAAGGCACGGAGGTAATTTCGCCTTCTAAAGTTAATTCCAATCCGTTGTTTAATTTTGGAGCAATCAACAAAAGCGCTGAAATATATTGACTACTCACGTTGGCCTTTAAAGTCACTTGATCTTTTTGAAGAGATTTACCGTTGATCCTTAAAGGCGGACAACCTTCAGCCTCCAAATAGGAAATATCAGCACCTAGCGCATTCAAAGCTTCAACTAAGACTTGGATTGGGCGTTCTTTCATTCGTGCCGATCCCGTAATCGTGATCTCTCTACCTTCTTGAGTCGAAAAAAATGCCGTCAAAAAACGCATCGCCGTTCCCGCATGATTGATATCAATTAGGTTTGATGTGGATTTCAATGCTTTTTGCATCACTTCTGAATCGTCAGAATTGGAGACATTCTGAATCTGCAATTCTGGATACAGCGCTTGCAAAAGCAATAATCTGTTGGACTCACTTTTTGAGCCGGTGATAACGATTTTAGGGGGATTTTCTACAAGCGTAGATTTATGAAGAGTTAACAACATTAGATTTTTGATTTACGATTTTTGATTTACGATTCACGAAATTAGAAAAGCTATGGCACAAAAGCACGAATAATAAGACATTTCTTGTTTGAACAGTAAGATCAAGTTAAAATTGAAGTTGAAGTTGAAATTGAAGTCGAAAACGATCAATGGTAATTTTGAAAATTTACATTATGATTTAAGTTACAACGATTGAAAACGAATAATGACCTGCCCGAACATTCCTTTTCGGAATGGGCGGGATAACGAATAACGAATAACGAATAACGAATAACGAATAACGAATAACGAAATTTAAAAAATCGCCCGCTAAAAAGACTGATTACCGCTATTATTTATGAATAGTTATAACCTAATTTCAACAACTCACAATTCTTACCTCGTAGAAACAAACAACTTAACAACAAACAACAAACGCCTACTTCAGTTTCTCATTATTGTGATGCCTGTCGTGATCGCGATTTGTTTTCAGATCCATTTTTTTGTCAAATGCAGCTTGAAGATCAATTCCGGTTTGGTTGGCCAAGCATAAAACGACAAAGACCACATCAGCAAGTTCCTCGCCCAAATCCTTGTCTTTATCACTTTCCTTTTCACTTTGTTCGCCGTAACGACGTGCAATAATTCGGGCAACTTCGCCAACTTCCTCAGTAAGCTGCGCCATATTGGTCAACTCATTAAAGTATCGGACACCATGGGCTTTGATCCAGTCGTCTACGGTTTTTTGCGCGTTTTGAAGTTTCATTTTATATTTTTTTAAGGACTATTTTTTTATCTAACTTATAATCATCAATCTTATATGAAAAAATTAATGTAACTATTCTACATTTTTGGAATCTATAATGATGGTCACCGGACCATCATTTATAAGTTCAACTTTCATATCTGCACCAAACTGGCCTGTTTGTATTTTCTTACATAATTCTACTTCCAATTGCATTATGAAACTTTCATATAAAGGAATGGCAATATCTGGTTTTGCCGCTTTTATATAACTTGGTCGATTGCCTTTTTTGGTCGAAGCGTGAAGGGTAAACTGACTGACCACAATAGCATCACCGTTAGTGTCAAGAAGTGAAAGGTTCATGACGTCACTGTCATCTTCAAAAATACGAAGATTGGCAATCTTTCTTGCAAGCCATTGGATGTCCTCTTGAGTATCTTCATTAACAATGCCCAACAGAATGAGCAATCCTGAGCCAATAGCTGCGACTTTTTTATGGTCAATGATAACACTTGCTTTTGAAACTCTCTGGATGACTGCTTTCATGATCTTTCCCCTAAATCCCCGAAGGGGACCTTTAAATTGTTAATATTTTTTTAAAATCTGAATGAATCTCCCTAATATCGTTGACTTTTTTTAGGTTAATTATTCATTATTAAATCTAAGATCGATGTCCTTTGTGGCGCTTTGTTTCTCCTTTGCGTAACTTTGCGTCACAGCCTTTTTGAGTGTGGAGCTATTCTCACTTCATGTTTTTTCTCGCAGATATTAACCTGACCGTTTTATAACACGCTCTCCCTCATTTATGGAACGCAGATGACGCTGATTCTGCTGATTTTCACTGATTTTTCACCTTCATATCAATTCACATTTGCGTACAGATGACTACTACCCACTAAAAACTCCCTATTACTAACTGCTTGCCCGTCCGAAACTATTGCGGAGGCGGGAAGACTGCCGACTGATGACTGCCAACTGATGACTGCCAACTGAACACTTACTTAACCCACTCCTCTGTTCTGTAATGCTCATCGTCGCCTTCTAAGATTTGCAGATAGCTTCGATAGCGTGAAAAAGAAACTTCATCCTTTTCCAAGGCGTCTTTAACCGCGCATTGAGGCTCTTCAACGTGTATACAATTATTGAATTTACAGTTTTGTTTTAGAGCGAAAAACTCTGGGAAATAATCGCCAATTTCTTCCTTGTCCATGTCTACGACTCCAAATCCTTTAATACCTGGAGTATCGACTATTCTTGCACCAAAGCTCAAATCGAACATTTCGGCAAAGGTCGTGGTGTGCTGTCCTTGCATATGTTGCATGGAAATCTCTTTTGTTTTTAAGTCCAATCCAGGTTCAATGGCATTGACCAAAGTAGATTTCCCAACTCCCGAATGTCCAGCGAACATACTCGTTTTATCTTTCATCAAAACTTTTAAGTGATCAATATTTTGCCCAGTAAGCGCCGAAACCTCAACACACTCATATCCTATTTTTCGATAAATAGAAGCCAAATATTTTACTTCCATCGCATTTTCGTCGTCGTAAGTATCCATTTTATTGAATACCAAGACGGTTTTAATCCTATAGGCTTTGGTAGATACTAAAAACCGATCAATAAAACTCGTCAATGTTGGCGGATTATTAATGGTAATGAGCAAAAAAACGGTATCGATATTAGAGGCAATAATATGGGTTTGCTTGGATAAATTAACCGATTTACGGACAATATAATTTTCCCGATCCTGAATGTTATGAATGATTCCATTGGTCACATTATCCAATGTTTCGACATCAAAATCGACCACATCGCCAACAGCAATCGGATTAGTGCTCTTAATATCTTTTATTCTGAATTTTCCTTTTATACGGCAATCGTACACGGCACCTAAGTCGGTTTTCACGGTGTACCAGCTTCCTGTAGATTTATAAACGGTTCCTGTCATTGATTAAATTTAAGCAACAAAATAACGATTTTTTGGTGTTTAAAAAATGTATATTGGCTTATTAATTTTAAAAACAACCTAACTATATGAAAAAATTATTACTTACAGGTTTGTTATTTACATTTATTGTAAATTTAAATGCCCAAACCAATCTTTATGAACATCCGCAATTTGACCAAATTTCTAAAGACCACAGAACCATCGCTATTGTTCCATTCAAGACAAAAGTTAAGCTAAGACCAAAGCAAATGAAGGACATTTCGAGCGAACAATTAGATCGCATAGAAAAAGCAGAAGGCGAAGGCATCCAAACGGCATTATACTCTTGGTTTTTAAAACGTAAAAAAAGAGGAGATATGAAAACTGTAGAAATTCAAGATTCACGTACAACTACAGCCATATTAAGTAAAAATGATATTAACTATAATAATATAACTAATTACACACCGCAAGAATTAGCTAAAATTCTAGGTGTCGATTCAGTCATTTCTGGTAACTTTGAAACCAACAAACCCATGTCAGAAGGCGCTTCGATTGCACTGGCATTTTTAGGAGCTTGGGGTTCAACAAACAGTGCTGTAATTAACATGAGTGTCCATAATGCAGAAGATGGCACCTTATTATGGAATTACAATAAAAAGGTAAAAGGAGGACTCGGAAGCAGCTCAGAAGACTTAATAAATGTCCTTATGAGAAAAGCCTCTCGAAGATTAAGTTATACTAAAAGTTAGTAGTTAATGAACTCCTTAAACTTATAAAATTAGTCTTATAATTTTCTGGAATATTTTATTGAAATAAAAAAAGAGGCTGCCTTAGTAAGATAGCCTCTTTTAAATTAACCGTTAATAATTCTCTCTTGATGGTTGATAGATTCTTGGTGAATCGCTTTAAACATTTTAAGGATAAACTCTTCGCTCAATCCGTTGCGCTCGCCTTCTAAAACCATACTCCCTAAGATTTCATTCCAACGTTTACTTTGTAAAACGGCTACGTTTTTCTGCTTTTTAAGGGCGCCAATACCGTCAGCAAATTTCATGCGTTTTCCAATCATTTCAATCAATTGATTGTCCACAATATCAATTTGCGCTCTCAAATTACTCAAGTTGGTGTTGTATTCCGCTTCAGGATCAGATTCTTTTCTGATGCGTAAATCCTTCATGATTTGAATCAAAGTCTGAGGCGTCACTTGTTGTGAAGCATCACTCCAAGCGGCGTCTGGATTGGTATGCGTCTCAATCATGAGGCCGTCAAAATTCAAGTCTAAAGCCGTTTGTGATACGTCAAAAATCATATCACGTTTTCCAGTAATATGGGATGGATCATTGATTAATGGCAAGTCTGGAAATTTGGTCTGCAATTCAATCGCCAATTGCCATTCTGGATTGTTTCTGTATTTCGTTTTTTCATAGGTCGAAAATCCACGGTGGATAGCGCCTAGTTTTTTGATATCGGCCGTAGCCAAACGCTCAATCGCACCTAACCACAATGGTAAATCTGGATTTACAGGATTTTTAACCAAGACGATTTTGTCGGTTCCTTTTAAAGCATCAGCAATTTCCTGAATAATAAATGGGCTTACGGTTGAACGGGCACCAATCCAAAGCAAATCAATATCATGCTCCAATGCCAACTCAACGTGTGCTCTATTCGCCACTTCAGTAGCGGTTTTCATACCGGTTTCTTCCTTAACTCTTTGTAACCATTTTAATCCCAAAGCTCCAACACCTTCAAACATTCCCGGACGTGTCCGTGGTTTCCAAATTCCTGCTCTGTAATAACTGACGTCAGTATCTTTTAATTGGTGGGCGATGCCTAATACCTGCTCTTCTGTTTCCGCACTGCATGGACCTGCAATGACCAAGGGATGATCCAACTTTAAATCATCTAACCATGTTCTCAATTCTTTCTTGTTTTCCATAATTGTTTAAAAGTTTAAAATTCCAAATTCCAAGGTTTAGTCTAATTCCGACAGTATTGGAGTTTGGTGCTTTGATTTTTATTTATTCATTACTACTGTATTCCGTTTAAAATTTCTTTGATATAATTCGTGTTTTTCATTTCTAAATAGATGGCGTCAAAGTCATCGTCATGCATAAAGCCTCTAAATTTTATCAGATTTTCAATGTATTCATCCAAGGTTTCGAGGACGTTGATTTTATTCTGTTTAAAAATTGGCGTCCACATTTCTGGGGAACTTTTAGCCAAACGAACGGTTGATGCGAATCCACTTCCCGCCATATCAAAAATATCACGTTCGTTACGCTCTTTGTCAATCACTGTTTTTCCCAACATAAAGGAACTGATATGTGATAAGTGCGACACATAGGCAATATGCTTGTCGTGTGCTTCAGGGTTCATATAGCGAATGCGCATGCCTATATCTGTAAACAATTTAAGTGCTTTTTCCTGAAGCTTGAAGGCCGTTTTTTCAACCTCGCAAATGATATTGGTTTTATTTTGGTACAGTCCTAAAATGGCCGCTTTGGGTCCAGAAAACTCCGTTCCCGCAATAGGATGGGCTGCCAAAAAATTACGACGCTTTGGATGATCCTCTATCGCTTTGCAAATTACCGCTTTAGTTGAACCGACATCCATAACCAAGGCATCGTCAGAAACCAGGTCCAATACTTTGACCACTTCATTAACTGCCGCGTCAACAGGAATGGATAAAATGACCAAATCAGCATTTTTTAAATCTTCATATGTGGCTTTAGCATCAATAACATGAAGTTCTATGGCTTCGTTCAAATGATTTTCATTATGATCAATTCCGAAAATCTTTACTTTAGGGTCGTGTTTTTTAATGTCAAGAGCCAAACTCCCACCAATCAATCCAACCCCTATGATGTATATATTTTTCATTCTATTAATATATCGCCCTCCTGGGGCTTTCCGTTTAAAACGAATTATTTTATAAATATGTGGCTACGAATATGTCGTTCAAATGGATGCTATAAAGATGTCGCCCTGATGGGGCTTTATTACTTACTATAAATCCTACTGTTTACTGTTTACGGTTACTGCAAACTGTTACTGAACACTGTAAACTCAATTGACTCTAGATATCGCGTCCTGCAACTCTTCCATTGGCGCACATAACGAAAATCGGATATAACCTTCGCCGTTGCTTCCAAATATGGTACCTGGTGCGATGAAAATGGAATGCTCTTTCAATATCTTATCAATAAAGTTCTCCGAAGTTAAATCCGCTGGTAATTTTGCCCAAACGAACAATCCAGTGGCGTTCTCATCATAAGTACAGTTTAAGGCTCTAGCCAATTCCCAGACTTTCTGGCGACGTTCTTCATAAATGCTGTTTAAACTGGCAAACCACATTTTTGAACATTTTAAAGCTTCAATCGCCCCTTTTTGAATCCCGTAAAACATTCCGGAATCCATATTGCTTTTCACTTTTAAAATCGCATTGATATACTCTGTATTTCCCAACACCAAACCAACGCGCCATCCTGCCAAATTAAAGGTTTTGCTTAACGAATTAAG
>NZ_JBDSLS010000159.1:0-6243 GCF_039916245.1 Gelidibacter sp. | reverse complement strand
TCCCGTGGTCTTCACTTCCGAAAAGATGAAGTCCGCTGTTCAGATTTGCCATCGTGTGCAACAATTTACCAGAACGGGTTTGAATGCCCCTTCCAGAAGTAATGAATTTAAAATCCTTGTGCCATTCCGGCTTTGTGATTTGAGCTGTAATATCTTCCGGTTCGCTCCAAGTTTTACCATTATCAATACTTTTCACAACATGCAGATAGTAAATATCTTTTTCCGTGTCCAAATTCATGAAATTATAAAACATGAAAATGGCGTCGGTTTCGCTATCCACAATCATGGACGGATCAGACGCCGATTGTCCCTCAGGAAAATCTACGACCGTTTCAATAGCAGACCATGTTTTACCATTATTTGCACTTCGTCTCACAATGATATTGGCGTTGCGATTTGTTCTTAAATCGCCACAGTCGGGCACACGTTCATCAATTGCGGCAATAAGGTCGCCATTAGGTGCAGTTACAATAGCAGGAATTCGGTAACAGGCCACGTCATGATTCATGCCCGTGTTGAACAAGTCGTGAAATACCAAGGCATCGTCCGAATAATCTGTTTTTTGCTTTGTTCCACCGCAACTAAAAATAAATGTAGAAATTAGGATTAGAAATATTCTTTCCATCTTTAGAATAGAGTATTAATTGATTGTTAAGGAATAAAACCTAAATAGTTTAATCAAAAAAAAGAGCCTTCAGAAAAATTCCCTAGGCCATTTTTAAATTATAAATTTATTTTCTCGCTTTTTTATAAACGTCTTTGCCGTCGGTCAACCAGTCCAAAGAAAAGTATACAAACGGATTCTTGGTGTGCTCATCTTGTTCAAAAAACAACCCAATATCGCCATTATCAAGAATCGTCATATCTGAATATGCTGACGAACCTTCGTAAATCGTTTTACCTTCTGACCATGTTACGCCTTCGTCATAACTAATGCGAACAGTCATATTAACGCGTCCCTTTTCAGATTTGGCATTCGAAAAAAGAAGCCTGTTTTTATCATAACCATCTTTAGTGTCGGTGTATCGAATGATACTGGCATTGCATCCTGGGTCAATTAACTCTGGTGCTGGCGTGGTCGTCCATGTTTTTCCTTCGTCCGTAGAGCGATGTACATAACGCATTCCTGCTCTATTCACACGGGCATTGATCATCAAAGTGCCATCAGTAAGCTCAATCACTTTTGATTCGTCAGCCGGCTGTATTGGTGTGTCAATAAAATACCATGTTTTTCCGTGGTCATCACTTCCAAATAAATGAAGGCCACTGTTGAGATTGACCATGGTATGCAATAATTTACCTGAACGTGTTTGAATACCTCTTCCTGAGGTAATGAATTTAAAGTCATTTTTCCATTCGGGCTTAGCAATATAAGGTGTAATATCCTCTGGTTGGCTCCATGTTTTACCATTATCGACACTTTTAACGACATGTAGATAGTAGATATCCTTTTCTGTTTCTAAATTCATGAAATTGTAAAACAAGAAAATCTCCTTGGTCACCTCATCCACGATCATCGATGGATCAGAGGCGGATTGTCCGTATGGAAAATTCACTACGGTTTCGATATTTGACCAGGTTTTCCCATTGTCTGAACTTCTTCTCACAATGATATTGATATCGTAACTATATTTTAAATCGCCGCAATTGGGCACACGCTCATCAATAGCAGCAATAACATCGCCGTTTGGCGCAGTTACAATGGCAGGAATTCGGTAACATTGTACGCCCTCAGTCATGGACGTATTGAACAAATCCTGAAATACTGGAGCACCATCAGTCGTGCTTTTAGTTTGGGTTTTCACACCGCAATTAAAAAGGAATACGGCGATTAGGAGTGTGAGTAGTTTATTCATCATTATTGTATTTATATTATTTATTCTTTTAGGTATTCAGTGAAAAAATCATCGTTCAACTCAATTTTTAATTTCAAAATCAATCATCCGTCAGATTTATTATAGAACACAGATGACGCTGATTGTGCTGATTTTCACTGATTTATTTTGGCTTTTATTTCAAGCCATGAACATCATTGGCCGAACATCGAACATCGTCTGACCGAATTCAAAGTATATTCTCTATATTCTATTTTCTGTGCTTTACCGTCTTTGTTCTTAATTTTAAAAGCGAAGCGGTCTTAATTCTTATTTCATTCATACATATCATCCACATCGGCATGATGTAATTCTTCAAAAAAATCAGCGACGTTTTGTGTGACCACTTCTAAAAAGGCTTTTCCTTTTTCTTTAGTTGCCAATTTAGGATTTCCAACACCAGTATCTTCAGTGACTTGTGTCCATTGGCGCTGTGAGCTGACCCAACCTTCTTTAAGGCCTTTGATTTTAAATGTTTTGGCGGCTCCATCACTTGCTTCTTCCAATGGCAATACTAAATTCGGAGCAATGTACTGCATCGCTGAAGTTTCCAATTCGCCAGCGTGATCGCCAGGTTCGTTAAAAAAATCGCCGGCTTTAGCTGTTTGCCACCAATTAAGAGTACAAACAAAAACCTTTGGGAATACTAGACTTAGCTCTCTGATGATCTGTTTAAAATTATTGCCACCATGGGAATTGACAATCACTAATTTTCGAATATTTTGCCCGTCCAACACTTGAACAATATCTCTTAAGACAGCGTATTGCGTACTTGGACTCATGTTTATACAGAGTGAAATATCCATTTGACCGGTATTGACCCCAAACGGAATCGTAGGCAATACCACAACTTTAGCCTTTTTATCCCAGGCTTTTTTTGCTGCCTCAATGGCCACATATTCCGCCTGAAAATTATCGGTAGCGTATGGCAGATGGTAATTATGCGCTTCCGTAGCGCCCCAAGGCAAGACTGCAACCGTAAAGTTGGTTTCCTTGACAGCTTTCCAATTGGTCTCTGCCAAAACATAAGGCCTGATGGAGTTTATCATAATGCGATGGGTTTATTTTCTATTTTATCAAAGGTTTTCCAACATTGGTACATGGCTCTTGGCACGTGGAAACAGCCTTTCCATTTACCGCCTTTTAAATCGAGCAATACTTCGCCCTGTCGGTTTAAATAGCCAAACCATTCGCCATTTTCAGGATCTGAAAAATGAGACCAGGCGTACCCATGCACTTTCTCATACCAAACCATCAGCTCTTTTCGACCCGTTTGTTCGTAGGCTTTGGATAATGCCACTAAGGCTTCCAAATGCACCCACCATAGTTTTTGATCCCACTCCAATTGTTGTGGCGGTTTACCCAACGCATCCATAAAATAAAAGATACCACCGTATTTCTCATCCCAACTGTACTCTAAAATGCGTAAAATGGTATCCGTAGCTTTTTCGATAAGCTCGGTATCATTGCGTCTCACGCCAATATCAATCATAAACCACATGGCTTCAATACCGTGCCCGGGATTTAGGAGTCGGCCATTAAAACTATCTTCATGAGTGCCATCAGGACGGACAAATTCATAAATAAGTCCAGAATCTTTATCCAAAAAGACATTCATCACTTCATTGATGCTGAAATCGATGGTTTTATTAACTTCGGCTTCATCTAAAACAGACTCCAATTCCAACACCAAATTGGACAAAATCATTGGTAGGGAAAAACTTTTTAAAGGGCGTTCACCAGTCGATTTCTCGTAATGTCCTTTCGGATTGTCTTTCTTTTTTAAGATATTGAGATAGGTCTGTTTCGCCAATTGCTTAATCTCCTTATCGCCAGATGCTAAAGCATATTGACTAAAGGCCATGGCGGCAAAACAATCGGAAAAAATATTATAAGGCTGCACTAATGGCTTCCCTTCTTTGGTCGTTGAGAAATAGAAATTTCCATCTTTATCCATGCCATGTTTGATGATAAAATCGATACCATGTTTTGCCGTTTTTAACCAGGGCTCATGTTTTTCAACGGTATTATAAAGCATTGAAAATGTCCACGCTTGCCTACCTTGGAGCCACATAAACTTATCGGTATCATAAACCTTACCTTTAGTATCTAAACAGGTATAATAACCACCAGATTCTGAATCTATTGAATGATTTTCCCAAAATGGAATAATATCATCGAGCAGTGCTTTTTTATAAAGTGAAGTATATTTCATATCTTATAGAATTTCAGAAAATTATTGTCATTTTTACGTGCGTATATAATTAACTTTGCGTAATATGTACTACATAATACAAACTTAACGAAATTAGATTTATAAATTACATTTGCAGTAAACTAAATAAGCATGAAAAACCGCATAAGCCTTAAGCCATTAACCAACCTCTCTTTAGTCGATAAAGTAGAAATTCGCATCACTGAATATATCAAAAGCAATAGGCTTCAGGTAGGCGACACCATCCCTAAAGAAATGGAGTTTGCAGAAGCGCTTGGCGTCAGCAGAACGGTGATTAGAGAAGCGTTGACCAGACTTCGGACGATTGGCATTATCGATTCTAAAAAGCATAAAGGCATGGTGGTTTCTCAGCCCGATTTTATCGAAAACTTCGAAAAGGTGATGGAGACCAATTTATTGGGCGATGAGACCTTAATGGATATTTTTGAATTGCGTTTGATTTTAGAAATGGGAATGGTCGATTTAGTGTTTGCACGAAAGACGGATGAAGACTTGATCGAACTGGAAAAAATTGTTGAAAAGATGGAAAAAGACGCTCCAGAGTCTAACGTTTTCAGTCTGAAAAATGAAGTGGCATTTCATGGCAAACTCTATGACATGTCAGGAAATAAGACTTTACAAAGAGTTCAAAACATCCTTTTACCGGTTTTTCAGTACGTCCATGACCACAAATTACCTGATGCCAAAACCTATATGTATGCTAAAAACTTCGTTTCACACCGTCAACTTTTAGACTATTTAAAGGAAGATGATAAAGAGAAATTCAGAAAGGGATTGGCGCAACATTTAGAGCCACATTTTGACAGAGTACTAAAAACTACTGAATTCTAACTTTAAAAACTGCTTTTTTAACCAGTGACGGCTCGCCAGTAGTTAGATCGGGCATGTGAATATCATCTGGAAAGAAGATCGCAAACATCCCAGCTTTTACTGTGATGATGTCATAAGGTTCCTCAAACAACATATAATCATCAGTGTCGTCATAGGCTTTTTTTGGTTTTTGACCAGCGTTGATGGTCACTCCCATTTTCTCAATCCCTTGCACTACATATTGAACGTCAATGTATTTTAGATGCGATTCTAAAAGTTGATCGGCAATGGGATTGGTTGGATTTTCCTTTAATATGACAAAAAGAGCCTCGCCTTCAATCTCATGTTTTCCCATTGGCAAATTGGCGAAATCGACGCTTGTAATATAATCTAAAGCTTTAGCAATCCCCGGATGAACGCCGCGATATAGGTTTGCGTTTTCTATTTTATCTAGTATCATGTGTATGTGTATAAATTTTGTTAAGGTTGGGGAAAAAGAACATAGACCGCTTCGCTGTTAGAATCAAGAATCAAGACACTTCGACAAGCTCAGCGACCACCGCTTCGCTTTTAGAACAAAGAACAAAGACTTATTCATTTAAGACCGAAATCTTAGGAATCAAAACCCACCATAAGCCTTGACTTATTATTTTAAAACGAAAAAAAACCAAGCACAAAATTAATACTTCGCTTGGTTTTTTCATTGTTATTAAAAAGAAATTATTTACTCAAATGCTCCAATAATCCGATGTCATCCAATTCCTTTCTGATTTCTATATAAGCTTCATCAGAAAGCGTGGTATGTGGGAATCTACTTGGGCCACAATCGATGCCTAAGGTTTTCATAAAGCCTTTAGCAACACCGTTAAAACCACCATGACCATCTAAAATTTCAACAAAACGGATGGCTTTTGTTTGCAATGCCGCAGCTTCGGTCATTTTACCTTCTTCAAAAAGGGTTTTTATTTTATAGTATGCAGGCGCCAAATGATTGTAAGTACTTCCTACCCATCCATCGGCCCCAAGTGGTAAACTTGAAATGAAAATCTCATCAAACCCAAATAGGATATTGTATTTCCCTCCTTCAAAATTTTTGCAGTGTAAGAAATCAATCAAATTGTTATTGGTAAACTTGATGCCTTCGAAATTCGGAATTTCCTTTGGCGCTACTTTTAAAAAGTCGAGCATATTCAAATTGGCGCCACTCAACACAGGGATATGATAGTAGTAAAATGGCAAGTTAGGTGCACACGCGGCAACTTCCTTACAATATTGCACTAACTTATCTATCGTGTTTAACTTAAAATAATACGGTGCCAAAAC
>NZ_JBDSLS010000158.1:0-5350 GCF_039916245.1 Gelidibacter sp. | reverse complement strand
TTGTGGAGCTGTCCTATTTTCATGATAATTCAGATTACTGAAAACATCTTTTCTTTAGATATTTTATCATTGTTGTCCGATTAAAGCTGTGTTGATCTACTAAGAAGAGTAATAAATAAAGGTCTTTCAATGTTTTTGACCCTCAACCTGCCTCATTTCGAGTTTTTTGAAAACTACTGTTAAAACATCATAACCCATTCTAATTATGAGTTTCACAGCCCTTATTTTCAGTTAATTACATGTTTAGTCTTTGTTCTATCTGCGAAGAGGTGGTTACTGAGCTTGTCGAAGTGTCTTAATTCTTTTCCGGACAATAGTGATATATTATACAAACATTGTCTTTTTATGGGATAGGGCAATTTGTCGCACCTCAAAACCAAGTAGGGCATTTTGAGGTTAATTATAAAAGAAATCGAAAGATGCCTTTAATATTATCTCCAATTGCTCAAAATATTTGCATAATGTTTAAAAACAAATACCGTCCGAGCAGAATCTTCTTAATGCACTTGATTTGGTACACTGTCAAAAATCAAACAAATGCGGAAACGACTAATTAATGAAGACAGTAAAATGGAAGGGAAGAACACAGAAGTGAATTAGACTGACGAGAACAATTCGATTGCCTTAGCTTTACTTACTCCATTAGACAGGAAGGATTATCCACTCCATAGGCAGAGATATAAGTCACTTAGATAATGTTATTCTGATTGATATTAAAAAATTAGTTATAATTTCTCATAGAATTTCCATTTTGTTTTAAAGTCTTTCTTTATGTCCTGATTTGTTAAAATAGCTCTGACCATTTCAACGGGCATTGCGTTTAATTGCAAAACAGAATCATTAAATTCCTTTATTGACATGCTTCCATTATCCACTAATTCTTTTTTCATTGCCCAAAACTGAAGGCCACCAACCATATAGGCTAGTTGATATAATGGACTATAAGTAGAAGCAAAAGAACGTCTTACTTCCGCAGTCGCATTCGCTCTTTCAAAATTCACCCTATCTACAAGAAAATCGATACATTCCTGAGGTGTCCAGTTACCCAAATGATAATTAAGGGAAAAAACGATTCTCGCACTTCGATGCATGCGCCAGAATAGCATGCCTATTTTATCTTCAGGCGATTCAGGAAACTTCATATCGTACAATAAAAACTCCCAATATAATGCATTTCCCTCAAGCCAAAATGGGGTATGGAAATTACGATAAGCTCTATTCCGATTGTTCATATATCCTTGAAGATGATGTCCGGCAATAGATTCATGATGTACGGTAGCTCTTGAAAAATGGGGGTTATTCCCGCGCATACTCATCATGCGATCTTCAATTTCCATCGTATTTGTTGGATATGAAACCAAAATTGATGTTCCCCCCAAAAAGAAAGGTGCAATTAGTTGCCGTTCCGGAGACATCATTTGGATACCCCAAACCTCTTCTGCCAAAGGCGGAATAGTCAAAAGGTCATGATCTCTGATAAATTTAATAGATTCCTCGAAAAGTCTGATTATCATCTCAGGCTGATCACCAGGAGATACGTAAGTTTCCTTAACTTTCTCCGAAGCAGCCTTCCAATCATCTCCAAATCCCAGATCTTTCGAAGCTTTTAAAATTTCCTTTTGACTCCAATCCAATTCAATATTGGCGATTTTTATTAATTCTTCCGGAGAATATGGGATATAATTATAATTGAGGCTTTTTGTCAATTCTTCTTTTCCGACTGGCTTACCAGCTATTCCACTGCCATCCTGTAAAAATTGTGGACTACTCATTTTTTCTTCAAACTTTGAAGCATAGTTATCTAGAGTTTCATCCAAATTTTCATAGGGTATAGGAATCCACCAAGAAAACAGAGGATCGTATCCATTATAAAAATCATAAACACTTTTTAAAGCCTTCTTTACATCCTTTACGATTTGTTTTCCTGTATGAATGTTAGAAAGCGTGAAATCTTTTTCTTTTTCCAGATCCAAGCTTAAGTTCTTAATTTGCTTATTCATTGCAGCCAATTCTAAAGCTAATTTTTGTGCATCTAATTTAGTGCCCCGACGTCTTAATTTTTCTGTTTCAAAAATTTTAGAAGCAAATGGAAACCACTTCTCTACTTTGTTATACTCTTGACTAGCTACATCCGACAATCTTATATTTTCATTTAAATCCCTTTTAAAAAGCACATAATCAACCTTACATTCTTGAGGCAAAGCTTCAAAATCGATCTTATCCAATTTTTTTAAATAATCGTTATAGAGCTTTTTATATCTTTCTCGATATTCTGGTGAAGAATGAATAATGTAAGCTATTGCTAAAGATTTATAATCCTCTCGATAATTGATCATTAAATCGGGCATTTCAGCGCACGGGACAAATAGGATACCATTCATTAATGGCTCCTCATAAATCTGAGCGTTGAGAGACATAAAAGGCGACAAAACAATTATAGCAAATAAGGTGTTCAGTTTAGCTTTCATTACATTTTAATTTTCATGTTTAATTAATTGACGATCATCATTAAATACTCTAATATTTAAAATGTTAGAATAATCTTATCTTTTATTGAATTAAAAGTCAAATCGTGGTTACTTAGTATTACATAAAGACTCTGTTCAACAATATTCTTTAATTGCTTCAATTTCAAGAATCAACTCCTTATTATTTCTTAAACAAATTATAATAATGTGTGGCAGCAGCTAAGTCTTCCAGGGCATGTCCTACAGATTTAAATAAAGTAATCTGTTTATCATCACTTCTCCCTGTATGTTTATTGGTGGCCATTAAAAACAAGTCCGCTTTGATGTCTTTTTCAGTCAAGATCCCAGTCTTTAACGGAATAACAATATCACCACTTTCTTTTAATCCACCGGCATAAGTATCCACAAACACCTCAGATTTTCTTATGGCATCATCATCAGCTTCTCGCATATCAGTTCGATAAGCACCAACCAAATCAACATGTTGACCAGGTCTGAGGTACTGGCCCAAAACAAGTGGTGTTGACGAAAGGGTAGCAGAGGAAATGATATCCACTTCACTAATTTTATCTTCAATATTTTTTATAGGCGTTATTTTGAAATCCTCCTCACTTAATCCCTCACAAATAGCCTTCGCTTTATCGAAATTTCTTCCCCAAACATAAACTTGTTCTAGAGGTCTTACACTGGCATGAGCCTTGATAAGATTTGGAGATAGCGCCCCAGTTCCAATCATTAATAATGATTTGGAATCCCTTCTACTCAAATACTTTGAAGCTAAAGCTGATGCTGCAGCAGTACGTTTTACTGTTAGACTTTTCGCCTCTATGATCGCTTTGATAGAACCTTTTAAGGCATCTAAATAAATATAAATGGCTTGAATGGCAGGTAAATCAAACTTTCCGTTCGCAGGACTAACCGTCGCTATTTTCACCCCGGCTTCCTTGCCCGGATTCCAAGCGGGCATTAATAATAAAGTCGATTCCATACCAACTTCCGGATTAGGGAAGTCATGATGATGTCGCATTGGTACCAAAAGCTCTTTATTTGCAAACATTTTTTCTAGGTCAGCAATTAAATTTGGGAAATCAGTGTTTTTCTCAACAAAATCGGCATCTATTTGAACTATATTTTTCATAAGCTTTATGGATATAAGGTTAATAATAATGTTTTAAACATCTGAATCGAATAAACCATATATTTTAAATGCCCACTTAGGACTTCTGTAACTAAAGAAAAAAATACATTTAAAACAGAAAGCAAAGAAATCTCATTAACTAAAGACAAATAGTTATTGAGATTCCTGGATTCATTCTATTTAATTTTAAATAATAAATACTAATTAAAGGATAGGCCTACTAGAGATTTTTGTAATCTGGTAAAGTAGGCCTTTTAGACTATCCTCAAATGTCTTTATAGCATATTTTTTTCGTTTCCGATTAACGGTAAACGTGGTGCTCGTACATTTTTAAGCACCCTTACCTGTATAAACCTCAATACAGATTATTAGCTTCGATTTAATGATCAATGCCAAATATTAAGTAAATGATTGACCTACTAGAGATTTTTGTAATTTGGTAAAGTAGGCCTGGTTTTTAGGCTATCCTCAATTGTTTTTATGGCATATTTTCTTTCTTCTCCGTTGAGCGGTAAACGTGGTGCACGTACATTTTCGGTACCGAGACCTGTATAAACCTCAGCCAATTTTATGTTTTGCACTAATTCTGGAACAATATCCAATTCGAATAAAGGCATAAACCATCTATGAATGTCTAAGGCTTCCTTAATACGACCAGCTTTAATCAACTCGTACATGGCAACGGTTTCTTCAGGAAACGCACAGACTAATCCGGCCACCCAACCATCAGCTCCAAGCACCATACTTTCAAAAGCGATGGTATCCACTCCTGTCATAATTTTTAACCGATCACCAAAACGATTTTTTATTCTGGTGATATTCATCGTATCGCGTGTTGACTCTTTTACCGCTTGTATAGTGTCATGTTTTAATAACTCATCAAACATTTTATGGGTGATTTCAATTTTATAATCCACAGGATTATTGTACACCATTATTGATAAAGAGGTGTTTTTAGCAACCGAATTAAAAAACTCCAAAGTCTCTCTATCTGTAGACTTATAGCGCATTGGGGGCAACATCATTAAGCCTGATGCACCGTCTTCTTCAGCCATATTTGCAGCCTTTACCGCATTTTTTGTAGACTGCTCCGCCAGCGTTATCATGACAGGCACTTTCCCATTAACCAACTCTACGGTCGTTTTCGTTAAACTGCGTTTCTCCGCTTCCGACAAAGTACTCGCTTCACCTAAAGTACCTCCCAAAACAATGCCGTGAACACCAGCATTAAGTTGCGCTTTAAGATTGGTTTCAAACATTGCAAAATCTAAAGTATCGTCATCATTAAATTTTGTTGTGACTGCTGGCATAATGCCTTCCCATTTTACGGTCATAAATTTTAGTATTATTAATGTTAATGTATAATAACAAAGCTAATTAAGAAAGACATTGAGGGATAGTGCTTATTTATCAAGTGCTAATACTATATTGTCCTTCATGTCAGAAATAATGTTTTTTATGAGTAGTTTTGAGGCCGACTCACAACCCAATCTCATTATTAATAATTTTTAGAAAAAATCACAACAGACTCCTATTGTAGAAACCAGTCTGTTCAAAAATCATATATAAAATCAGACCTAATGAAAGTCCTGCCATTTAAAATACCAAAACCAGAACATGATGCTTTAGTTTATCAAGAAGATATAGGCGAATTATTCTATGACCAATTACACCAACATGAAGAGATTCAGGTGAGTTATGTTATTAAAGGTGAGGGTAAGCTAATTGTTGGAGACACCATCAA
>NZ_JBDSLS010000157.1:0-14833 GCF_039916245.1 Gelidibacter sp. | reverse complement strand
CATCCTAATATTATTGTGGTCTCTGATGAAATTTATGAGCATATCAATTTTACGGGCAAACATGCGAGCATGGCACAATTTGAAGACATGTATGACCGCACGGTTACCGTGAATGGCGTTTCAAAAGCCTTCGCAATGACGGGATGGCGTATTGGATATATTGGAGGCCCTGAAAAAATTGCCCGTGCATGCAATAAAATGCAAGGTCAAATAACCAGTGGTGCCAATTCTATAGCACAACGCGCTACGATTACCGCGTTAAATGAATCACCTTCAAGAGTTCAATTCATGATTGACGAATTTAAAATTCGTCGTGATTTGGTCCTTGATTTACTTAAAGATATTGAAGGTTTTAAAACCAATATACCAGAGGGTGCCTTTTACGTGTTTCCAAACGTATCCTATTATTTCGGCAAAACCTTAAGAGGAAAGACGATTAATGACGCTTCTGATTTCTCATTATATTTATTGGAAGAAGCGCTTGTTGCTACGGTTGATGGCGGTGCTTTTGGAAATCCAGATTGTATCCGCATATCCTATGCCGCTTCACAAGAACAGATCATTGAAGCTATGAGCCGAATTAAAGCCGCGGTTAATTAGAACCTTACCTCGTATATAAATCAAAAAAGCCACTTTAGTTAGTGGCTTTTTTGGTTTATACATCCATCTATTTCAATTCCCTCTTGACATTATCAATTCATTAAAAGGGCAACTTCACTTCCATAACACTCCAATGGACCATTTATATACTCTATGACCAACCCAGCGCATTTCGGCTTTGCTCAGCAACTGTCCATTTTCATTTGTTTAAGCTATGATGTTCACTCTTAATTCATAAGCCAAATTCATATTTAAAAACCAAGAACTTAAAAAAAATTCCTATGACGGTACTAATAGCTTAATAATCAGAAAAAAAAATAGTTAAGAATTATAAATCTAAGAAATCAAATAAGAATTAATGCTCAAACAAAAGCAACACCTAAAGAGCTGATTAACATAAACATACCTACTTCATTAAAAATGAATGAGTTGAGTGTTTTAATGTATTTTAACATTTTTAATGATAAATTTAAGAAAATTTAACATCTACATTTGTTTTATATACAAATAATCGTTTCTTTGTCGCCATAATTCTAACCATTTTATAAATGAAAACAAAAATTAGTTTAATTCTAACACTTTGTATAGTGTTCGTTGCACAGATAACATTTGCGCAACAAAAATCCATTTCAGGGACCGTTTCTGATGAATCGGGGATACCTCTGGCTGGAGTAAACATTTTAGTCAAAGGGACAACCAATGGAACACAAACCGATTTTGACGGTAAGTATTCCATAAGCGCAAAAGCGGGTGATGTTTTATCATTCACTTATGTAGGTTTAAAAGCCCAAGAAGTAATCGTGGGTGCCTCAAGCTCCATGAATGTTAAGATGGCGGAAGACGCTTCCGTTCTTGACGAAATCGTCGTAGTAGGTTACGGTGTCCAGAAAAAATCGGCCGTCACGGGTGCAATTTCAAGCATCACAGGATCTTCAATTGAAGGCCTAGTTACTCCAAGTTTTGAATCACAACTTGCAGGTAGAGCTGCAGGGGTTCAAATCACAACCAACAACGGAATTATTGGTGAAGCGCCAAGAATCAGGATTAGAGGTATTTCCTCTATTGGATCTGGTAGCTCTCCGCTTATTGTTGTTGATGGAATGCCTATTTATTCGGGCGATGTTGGAGGTTCTACTGCAACAAACGGTTTAGCAGACATCAATCCAAATGACATTGAATCTTTCGAAATTTTAAAGGATGGCGCGGCTACTGCAATTTATGGATCAAGAGCAGCGAACGGGGTGATCTTAATCACTACTAAAAAAGGAAAAGCAGGTACAATGAAAGTAAGCTACAGCAGCGTGACCGGTTTTGCGTCTGCTGTCAAACTTTTCGATCTTTTAGAAACGCCTGACTTTTTGGTTATTGCAAACGAAAAGCGTACCAATGCAGGAGTAGCTCCTTGGGCGGTTGGTAGCGAATTCAATACAGATTGGCAAAAAGCTGTTTTAAATAATAGCGCCTTACAAAAGGATCATAATCTATCATTTAATGGAGGCACAGAAAGCACCAAATACTATTTCTCCATGGGATACACTGACCAACAAGGTGTTGCTGTAGGTAATAGCATGATCCGCTATAACTTACGATCAAATTTAGAACATAAAGTCAATAAATGGCTAACTATTGGTGGTAGCATCGCTGTTTCAAGAACGTCGTATAATGGCTTAAATACAGGTCTCAACTCGTTATCAGGCAACATCTTTAACGCGATCAGACAATTGCCAAACACACCAATTTTTGATCCTAACAGTGCATCAGGTTATAACTTTTCTTCAGATGGTGCCAATGTTGGCCAATGGGACAACTTAGCTGGTGTAGGAGATAACATCCCAAATATTGCCTATGTATTAGCAAAAAATAAAATCCAATCAAGAGTGAATAGAACTCTTGTAAATACGTTTGCTTCCATAGACTTATTTGAGGGATTGAATTACAGATTCCAAGCCAGTGCCGATAATCCGTTAACCAAAGGATTCCAGTACAGAAACCCTAAACATGGTGACGGAAGAGGCGCAAATGGACTTCTTACAAATAATCACAATGACTTAATGCGATGGAATATCCAAAACATTTTAAGCTATAATCAATCATTCAATGATGCCCATAATATTGGCGTAACGCTAGTTTCTGAATACCAAAAAGATAGAAATGAATCGTTTTTTGGGACAGGAACAAATTTGCTCGATGAATTTTTCAATCAGAATCTTGTTTCAAACGCTTACGGTACACAAGAATCTGGAGGTGGTGTTACTGAAAACGGTATTATGTCCTATTTAGGGCGATTGAGTTATAACTACAAAGAAAAATACTTTCTTCAAGGATCCCTTAGACGTGATGGTATTTCAAAATTAAGCCCAGCTGAAAGATGGCACAACTTTACCGGTTACTCAGGGGGATGGAATATTGCCAATGAGGAGTTTTTCAGTGGATTAAAAAGTACCATCAACGAATTCAAATTAAGAGGTTCCTATTCAGAAGTAGGAAATACAGATATTGGAAATTATCCTTACTTAAACTTAGCTAGAGCCTCAAAATATGGCAACTTGAATGGTATTGTGTTCTCACAATTAGGTAGTGCTCAATTACTTTGGGAAACCAGTAAAAAGACGGATTTCGGTTTAGACCTTGCCTTATTCAATAATAAACTAAGATTCACTTTTGATTATTATAACAATGACATTGATGGCATAATCCTTAACGTTCCAATTCCTGAGTCCTTAGGCATTCCTGACAATAGAATCAAACAGAACGTTGGCGCCATGAGCAACAAAGGTTACGAATTTGGTGTGGATTACAGAGCTATTTCCAATGAGAACTTCAGCTGGAATATTACAGCGAATTTAACTTTAGATAAAAATAAAGTAGTGAGCACCCCTAAAGGTCAAGACATTCCAGGGGGTACATTTGGCGGAATTATTGGCGAGAACTTACTTATTAGAGAAGGTGAGTCCATCAACTCGCTCTATGGCTATAAATATTGGGGGGTAAACCCAGCCAATGGAAACCCAGTGTATCATAAAACTAATGGCACTTTGGTTCAGGGTAATATAACTGATAGTAAATATTATGTTTTCGACCCTAACAACCCTTCAGAGGTGACCACGGCTGGTTCATTGAATGCTAGCGAGGATCGTGTGATTTTAGGAAGTACGCTTCCAACCTATTATGGCGCACTTATTAATAAATTTACTTACAAAAATTTTGATTTAAGCTTTATGTTCCGTTTTAGTGGTGGAAACAAAATTTTCAATGCAACTCGAAGAGAACTGGCTAACCAAACATTAAATAACAGCAGTAAAGAGATGTTAGGCAGATGGCAAAGCACAACCCAACCAGGAGATGGTATCACACCAAAATTATGGGCGGGAAGAGCCAATTTCATCAATTTTGCAGGTAGTGCAACTACGAGATTCGTGGAGAACGCTGATTTCATCAATTTGGACAACCTTTCTTTAGGCTATCAAGTACCAAAATCATTAACTGACAGAGTAAAAGTTGATATGGTCAGAATCTTTGTTCAAGGACAAAACTTATGGAGCATTACTGATTACAAAGGTTTAAACCCAGAAATGGAAACTGGAGGCGTGGACTACAACGGAACTCCTAG
This sequence comes from Gelidibacter sp., assembly GCF_039916245.1. GTDB lineage: Bacteria > Bacteroidota > Bacteroidia > Flavobacteriales > Flavobacteriaceae > Gelidibacter. The sequence continues at coordinate 10,623 of NZ_JBDSLS010000157.1, read as the reverse complement.
AGCTAGAATTCTATCCGTAGGATTAAATGTTAATTTATAATATTAAGAAAATGAAAAATATATTAAAATTTTTAGCAGTAACTGTTATTGGAATCGGAATGGTTTCATGTTCAGAGGATGCGCTTTTAAACTTGAGCCCCATCAATAATATTCCAATTGATGCTGCCTTTTCTACGCCTTCATTAATTGAAAGCTCCATCAACGGAATGTATAACGCCGCAGCCCTTGGTGAGTATGATGGCAACCCCCGTGGTTATGTTTGGGGAGCAGCCTTTGTGGAACAAGGCGATTGTAGAGGTGAGGATGTGGTTAACGAAGCTACTTTCTATGCATTTACTTACCAAACAACCTATAACCCTTCTACCGCAAACAACGTATATTATTGGATTGATGGTTACCGCTTGATCAGCCGTGCCAACCTAATTATAGATGGTGTTACGAAAGCAGTTGCGAGTGGTATTATTACTCAGCAAAAAGCGGATGACTATATTGGTCAGGCCAAATTTTTAAGAGCGATTACACATTTCGAATTGTTGAATTTCTTTGCAAGACCTTACAATTTTACTCCAGGCGCTACCCACCCAGGTATTCCTTATAGAGTAATAGGTGTTGACACGCAAGCAGAAATTGATGCCGAGATCTTAAAAGGTAGAAATACGGTGGCAGAATGCTATACAAAAGTGTTGGAAGATTTAAATGATGCTGAAAGCTTAATAACCAATACCGAATTGACAAAAGCATCAAAAAATGCCGCCATTGCTTTTAAGACACGCGTCTATCTGCACATGAGAAAATGGGATATGGTTATCGCAGAAGGAAATAAGCTTACAGGGAAATACACCTTAACTGCTGATCCAAATGGTGTCTTTGCAGACAACTCTGGCAATAGTGAGTCCATTTTCTCACTACTAATGTCCGCAAGTAACAATCCTGGTGTGAATGCTGCTTTAGCTTCACAATATAATAACAGAAAACTAGTGTGCATCAGCCCAATTATCTGGAGAGATCCAAGTTGGCTGCCGACTGACAAACGTAGGACCGAAACTTATAAGGACGAAGCTAAAAAATCCGGACCAACAGGAATGGTTTTTGAGTTTGGAGGAAGAAAATACACTAACAAATATAAAGATATATTAAGTTATAGTGATTACGCTCCGATCATCCGTTATGCAGAAGTTTTACTAAGCATGGCAGAAGCACACGCTAGAATGCCAGCTCCAGACTTAGGAGAATCTTTAACATTGTTAAATAAGGTTAGAAACAGAGCTCTGGCAAATCCTGTAACAGAAGCTTACACAGCAGCATCATTTACGACACCGGCAACAATGGTGGGTGCTATTATAAAAGAACGCAGAATTGAGTTTTTAATGGAAGGTAGACGGTGGTCAGACATCCACAGATTACAAGGTGATGATTTGGCACCAATTGATGGCATTCCAGCAAAATTTGCAAATACCAGCCCTCCTGCCTCTGCATATGTTTTAGGAACACCTTACAATGGTCCTTACGGCGAAGCTGCAATCCCTGCAACCGACTACAGATTCTTGTGGCCAATTCCACAGCGAGAGCTGAATTCAAACCCAACCTTAGCTAAAGAGCAAAACCCAGGCTGGTAATAAAAAGTTTTTTTGTTAGTCTTTAACAGTAGCTGCACATCCTAAAAAAATGTGTAGCTATACAAAGTAGCCGTCTCGCAATGCGAGGCGGCTTTTTTGATTTTCATAAAAGAGTTTGGGTAATTGCGATACCATTATTATCCGAAGAAAAATTAACGGATCCTCAGTAATAAAATATCATTCGTGCTACAGCAACTACAAAGTACATTAATAGTAATTCATTTTCAGTCATTTTACCAAAAACTTCTGGTCTCGCTCAAAACTTCAATTGCACATCCACAATGAGAGTTATCCCAAGTATGCAGAACTTCCACACACTAGCAATTTAAAAACTCAACGTTGAGGGTTAGAAAAGACACTTAAGGGTAACCTTAAAGACTACAGACAACTGGTTTACTGCATGTTTAGTCGTTATTGAAGGAAACAACTAAGTGCCATACCATATGACAATGTATTTATTGGAAGTTTTTAAAACAACCTGTAAATCTATTGGATTAGTGAAAATTGGTGAAATTCGTGTCAAAATTTTTAGAAGCTAAAGCGAGATGCAGTAAAGCACCACGACTAATTTCAGGCGGGCCTGCCCGACTATGTTCAGGCGGGGTCTAACTTAATTTGAGACCAATAAATATAAATTGCTGGATCACTCCAACTGAATTGTTATTGGAAGTAAATAACCATAAAAGTAGGTATTTCAGTTCCATTTTATAACTATCTATTTCTCCAAAAGAAAGGTGTCAACAGTACCAACACTGTAAACAGCTCCAAACGTCCAATGAGCATTAAAAAAGAGGCCCACCACTGTGCTAAAGGAGGCAAAGCTGAATAATTATTAACTGGACTAAAAGCACCTAATCCCGGACCAATATTGGCCAAGCTGGAAGCGGATAATCCAATGGCAGATTCAAAATCAATATCAAACATTGAAAACCCTAAAGCCCCTACAATAAAGGAAATCATATAAAGAATAAAAAATCCGAGTATATTATAAACCACAACTCCCGAAATCGCTTTTGAATTATAACGCACAGGTAACACCGCATTAGGATGGAGCGCGCGTTTAAATTCTAAAAATCCATTTTTTATCAATATCAAATGCCGAACAACTTTTATCCCCCCTGACGTACTTCCGGCAGAAGCCCCCATAAACATCATCCCAAAGAAAAGCACGACCAAAAAGGGTGTCCATAAGGTAAAATCGGCCGTTACAAATCCAGTAGTGGTAACCACGCTCACAACCTGAAATAACGCGTGTCGAAATGCGCTTTCAGCTTTACCCCACACCATTGGATGATCAATAGAGGATAGTGATAAATCAGCTTTAAAATAAATACCCAAGGCCGCAATAATCGTAAATGATGCTACAAATCTGAAATACCAACGCAGTTCTTCATCGCCCAAAGCTTTTTGTACTTTGCCTTTAAAGGCGTAATAACTCAACACAAAGTTGGACCCCGCCAAGAACATAAAAGTGATGATGATATATTGAATGATTGGCCGATCATTCCAATAGGCTACACTGGCATTTTTTGTAGAGAATCCACCCGTAGACAAAGAACTCATGGCATGATTGACAGCATCAAAAAAGGACATCCCAGCCGCTTTTAACAAAATGGTTTCTGCCACAGTGTATCCAAAATAAATTAACCATAAACGCTTTGCAGTATCCGTAATACGCGGATGCAATTTATCAGCACTTATTCCAGGAGCCTCAGCGGTAAATAGCTGCATTCCACCAATACCTAATAATGGCAAAATAGCAATCGCCAGGACAATAATCCCCATACCACCAATCCAGTGCGTCATACTTCTCCAAAAGAGGACGCCCTTGGGTACGATCTCAATATCGTTTATAATAGTAGCTCCAGTTGTTGTATAGCCAGACATGGTCTCAAAAAAAGCACTTGTAAAACTAGGGATGACCTCAGTAACCATATAGGGCATCGCCCCCGAAATCGTCATGACAATCCACCCAAAAGTGACCACGATATAACCTTCGCGCTTGTTCATCTCCTTACTGTGATTTCGTGTTGAGATCATCAAAAGAACACCTACCAATAAAACTGCCAGCCCAGACAAGAACAACTTTAAGGTCACACCGTCTTTATAAATGAGACTTACTAAAGTGGACAATAACATAAAGCCACCGTTAAAAAGTAGCAATAGTCCAAAAAAATAAAATATGATTTTATAGTTGAGTTTCATGTTTTTCTGTTGCAATCCCGATAACTATTGCAATAGGATTTCACTATCGACAGGCAGGTTCGCAAATTTGCTTTTAAAATGCTTAGTATGATTTGCAACTTTTTAAGTATTTTATGTCTTTAAAAAAAGAATTTTTCAACTTCGGTAATCGCTCTTGGAAGACAACAAACTACAACTCGATCCCCCGCCTCCACCTTAAAATCTCCCAAAGGAATAATACCTTCTCCGTTTCTGATCACACCACCAATAATCGCAGAACGTGGAAAATCTAAATCTTTTATAGTCTTATTGCTGATTTTTGATTTGGTTTTGACCATAAACTCCAATAACTCAGCATTCATATTATTAAGTTTGGTCATGGCCACAACCTCGCCCTTACGGATATATCTGAAAATATTGTTGGCCGCCAACAGTTTCTTATTGATTAAAGTATCGATACCAATCGATTCAGATATCTGATAATAATCCATATTCTCAACCAAGGCAATCGTCTTTTTCACCCCTTTGGATTTGGCCACAAGACAGGACATAATATTGGTTTCCGAATTTCCGGTTACCGCAATAAAAGCATCCATATTACCAATGCTTTCTTCTTCTAACAATTCCACATTGCGTCCATCACCATTAATCACGAGTGCATTCGGCAAAGCATCAGCCAATTCAAAAGCCACTTCCCTATTGCTTTCAACAAGTTTGACATTGAATTTAGCAGCACATAAATATTTAGCGATTTTATGACCTATACTGCTACCGCCAAGAATCATCACGTTCTTAACATCCAATCTTACTTTTCCTGAAAGTTCAAACAATTCTTCATCCCCACCTTTTGAAGTCACAAAAATAACCTTATCACCTTCCTTAAACTCCGTATCTCCGCGAGGGATGATGGTATATTCCGTTCCAAAACGCTGAATGGCAATCGGCACAAAGCGAAGTTGTGAAAAATCTTCAGCGGCCTCTTGGACTGTTTTATTTACAAAACTTGCGGTTTTTGACAACTTCAAACTCAACATGGTCAAAGCCCCTTCCTCAAACTCATAACTATCATTAAATCCATATTCGTTGATGAGCAATTCAATCTCACCTGCGGCCAATGATTCTGGAGAAATCAATTCGTCAATCCCAAATTTGGAAAAACCAACCTCATCCTTTTGATCAATAAACTCGGTATTTGAAATTCTGGCAATGGTTCTTCTTGCCCCAAGTTGCTTGGCCAAAACACAGGCTGTAATATTTGTAGTTTCTGAAGAGGTTACAGCAATAAATAAGTCAGAATTTTCAATGCGAGCATCCTTTAAAACTGCAATCGATGTTGCATCGCCTTTAACCACCCTAATATCCAAATGGTCAATGGCATAAACCAGACTTTCTTTTTTGGTGTCTATTAAGGTAATTTCTTGGGATTCGTATGACAACAATTTCGCCAAATGAAATCCGACTTCTCCAGCGCCTGCAATGATTATTTTCATTAATTAATTGGATTGAAAAAACAAACAAATATAAGATATTTAATAGTCCGACATTGGATTTACATCTGATATAATAAATTTTTAAATATTCAAAACAAAGCATTTAACCAACATATATCTTCAATTAAAGTCCCTCCTATTTTAGTTTTTCACTTAAACTTGACAAATTAGCAATGAAAAAATATGTAGTTTTGGCAAAAATATTGGAATGTCAGAAAAAGTAAAACCATATAAGGACAGTCAGTTAGACAAAAAGGAGCAAGTGACTCAAATGTTTGACACGATTTCAAAAGAATATGATGGATTAAACCGGGTTATTTCCTTTGGAATTGATGTGAAATGGCGTAAAAACGTGGTTGACATCATTGCTAAAACGAAAGCCAATCGCATCCTTGACATCGCAACCGGCACAGGAGACCTAGCCATAAACCTTGCACAAACCGAAGCCCAAGAAATTATTGGATTAGATATCAGCAACGGGATGCTTGAGGTAGGCAGAAAAAAAATCGCCGACAAAAAGTTGGGCGACAAAATAAAAATGACGCTTGGGGATTCTGAGAACATTCCTTTTGAAGACAACAGTTTTGATGCCATAACGGTAGCATTTGGTGTTCGGAATTTTGAGAATTTGGAAAAAGGACTTTCTGAAATATTACGAGTTTTAAAACCTAACGGAACTTTCGTGATTTTGGAAACTTCGGTTCCAACCAAAGCGCCATTTAAACAAGGCTACAAATTCTATTCAAAATACATTTTGCCAACCATCGGGAAAATGTTTTCAAAAGATCGTGTGGCGTATACTTATTTAAGCGAATCGGCCTCTGTTTTTCCTTATGGTGAAGTCTTAAACAATATTTTACGACAAATTGGGTTTACTAATGTGAAGGATTTGCCTCAAACGTTTGGCGTAGCAACCATTTACGTGGCAACCAAGCAATAAGACCATAAGAATTGACCTAGACTCCATACAATGAAAAGAACCGTTATCGTCATAGTACTTTTACTAATTTACAATTCGGCATCCGCGCAGTTGTTTAGTAAGGAAAAGATTAAAAACCAAGAAAACTTTGATAAGCAGGTCTTAACTTGGGGTTATTTTTTAGGGTTTAATAATTATGATTTTAAGTTCGAATATGAGCAGGATCTCAAAGACATCCTTGTAGAAACAAGTATAGGTTTTAATGTGGGATTAGTGGGAGATTTGCGCCTCAACGAATATTTCAACCTTCGTTTTGAACCAGGTTTATATATTTCCAAAAGAAATCTGGTCTATGACGAAAGCTATTTCGATCCTTCAAAATTTAGAACCTCTGACTTGTCACGAGAAGTGAATTCCACCTATATCCATTTTCCTTTATTATTAAAAGTATCCACCAAACGCATTAACAATTTCAAACCTTTTCTAGTTGGCGGCCTTTCCACGGCTTTAAATCTCTCAAGTAACGAAAACAATCCAGAAGACAATAGCACGACGCAATTCCGCACCAAAAAAGGAATGCTGTTTTATGAAGTTGGTTTTGGGATAGACTTTTACTTGGAGTGGTTTAAGTTTACGCCATCCATCAGAGGTGTTTTTGCTATCAATGATGAATTGGTAAGAGATCATGACCCAAATAGTCCATGGACAGGCAATATAGCTTCCATGAAAACACGAGGTGTGTTTGTGAACTTCACGTTTCAATAGGGCTTGTTGGGTGTTGTGGAGTTGTTTGGTGTTAAGTTGTTTAATTTAGCTGAATGATCCTTCTTGATTAGAATTGACTGTTTAAGGTTCATTATTCATTGTAAAATTTTCGAAGACTCCTCTTTGCGCAACTTTGTGTCTGCTTTGTGCAACTTTGCGTTATAGCCTATCCGTTTACAGATAAACTTCGAACAAAAAGTTTCCCGCAGAACAATCAACAATCAACAATCAACAATCAACAATCAAAAATCTCCAATCTCCTACTTCCTTCTTTTAAACTCACTCAACAAAATAGCGGTAGCCGTAGCCACATTTAAACTTTCGGTCGATTGATGGGTACTAAAACTGGGAATACTAAGTTTATTTTCAATGAGTTTTTCAATTTCTGCCGAAATACCATTGGCTTCATTGCCCATGATCAAAATACCCTTTTCAGGTAATTCACTTTCATAGATATTCTCACCGTCCATGAACGCGCCAAACTTTTGAATTTTTGAATCCCTTAAAAATGCTTCTAAATTTAGATAAACGATATTAACGCGTGTTAAGGAGCCCATTGTGGCCTGCACCACTTTGGGATTGTAGCAGTCCACGGTCGTTTCACTGCACACTAAATCCTCGATGCCAAACCAATCACACAACCTTATGATGGTTCCCAAATTGCCAGGATCCCGAACAGCATCCAATGCCAAAATCAATTTACCTGAACCGATATTTTCGGCGGGTGGCATTTCAAAAACAGCCACTACCTGTTGTGGCGTAGTCAAGGCACTTATTTTTTTCAATTCTGCCTCAGTAATTAAACTAAACTTTTCCGGCGGACAATCAAAATCATCACTCAGAGCGTATATATGATGTAAGGTGTAATCTGACCTTAAAAATTCATCAACAGTCTTTTTACCTTCCACCAAAAACAGTCGATGTTTTAAGCGTTGTTTTTTTTGTGTTAGGCTTACAATTAATTTTATCTGATTTTTTGTTAACATCAAAATGTATTTACTTTTGTCACGTTATTAATTCCGACCAAGGATTTTTTTAATGTTTGTTTTACCACCTATAAAAACAGTAAATTTGAGCTCATCAAAAGTTATGTCGATTTCCCTTTGAAAGTTAAGGTAGCAAAAATATCATTTATTACGACAATAGTCATCATGTTGTACTCGTGCAATGCCGTAAAACGTGTTGGCAAGGATGATCTTTTACTCACGAACAATTCGGTGTATGTCAATGACAAAAAAAATAACACCGACGCCCTTAACAATCTCCTATATCAAAAAACCAATGGCAAATTTCCGTTGTTTGGAATTCCCATAAAGCTGCATATTTACAATTTGGCTCGACCAAATATTGACTCTATTTTAAATGCCAAATATAGAAATCCTGACGATCCCAAGACCGGTCTAAAAAATTTCATTTCATTAAAACAGTACGAAGCTGTTATTAGCTCAAAAAAGGATTTCAACAATTGGTTAAAGAAAACTGGGGAACCTCCGGTAATCATCAACACGCTCAAAACTGAAAAATCAACCGCCAATCTTAAAACTTACTACTATAAAAATGGCTGGTTCAATGCGGATGCTTCCTACAAAATAGACAGCACCGGCAACCAAAGGGCTGAAGTCAATTATTATGTAAAAACTGGAACACCTTATTTTCTGGATTCCATTAGAACACGAATATCCTCGCCAGTTATAGACACGCTGTACAAAACACTTAAAGACCAATCACTGATTGTTAAAGGAGAGCAGTTTAAAGAAGCTAATCTAACCAATGAGCGCGACCGTTTGACGACAGAGTTGCGCAATTCGGGGCTTTTCCATTTTGCACAGGATTATATCACTTTTGAAATTGACACCATCGGCACCAATAAAAAAGTTAACACCGATATCATTATCCAAAACAGAATTATTAGGCATGAAGATTCACTTGAAGTCATGCCATTTCAGATTTACACCGTAAAAGATGTCAATATTTTTACCGATGATGCTTTTCAAAATAAAGACCTAAAACCAACAGATACCATCAACTATAAAGGTTTTAATATTTATAGTTACGGAAAATCTAAATTCAGAGCAAAGGCCTTAACTGATGCTATTTTCATTACAAAGGATGATATCTTTAAAGACATTAACCGCACACGGACCTATCGCTATTTGAGTGAATTGCGAATGTTTAAATATCCGAATATAGAATATGTGGAAAATGTAAAAGACACCACGCTGACCGCTAATATATACTTGATACCAAAGAAGAAATTTGGGCTTAATTTTAATACAGAAATTTCCCAAAGTAATATACAAACCGTGGGATTTGCTTTCAGTGGCGGACTTTTGATTCGGAATGTTTTTAGAGGCGCAGAAACTTTAGAGGTTTCCGGACTTGGATCCATTGGCGCTTCCAAGGACGGAAGAAATGTTAAAGACGGCTTTTTTGACATCACTGAAGTAGGAGCTACGATTAAACTTACCATTCCACGTTTGTTTTTCCCATTAAACACAGATAAGGTCGTCCCAAAGTTCATGTCGCCAAGTACCAGAATCAGTGCAAGTGCTACAAGTCAACGAAACATTGGGTTGGATAAACAAAGTTTAATAGGCGTCTTGAGCTACAATTGGTTTCCTAATGAAAAAGTAACCAACACGCTTGACTTTTTTAATGTGCAATATGTAAAAAACCTGAATACCGCCAATTATTTCGGTGTATATCAAAACACATACAAGAGTCTTAATAATATCGCGCATGATTACAATACGGATCCCAATTATTTTAATGACAATGGAGATCTCATAATTCCAACAGGCGCCAATGCGTTTATAAGCGATGTGCTAAACCCAAGCTCTGGCTTAAATGTTTCTGAAAACGATCTTTCTACAGTACGTAATATTTCACAACGTCAGGACCGACTTACGGAAAACAACTTGATCATTTCTTCGAGCTTCAATTACATCAAAACCAAACGCGAAAATATTCTGGATAACGACTTCTCGATTGTCAGGTTCCGGTTGGAATTTGCGGGGAACATCCTATCTAACATTGCAAAAATAACAGGCGCTCCAAAGGATCAGAATGGTCGCTATGATATTTTCGGAGTAGCTTTCTCACAATACGCCAAAGGAGAATTTGATTATGTAAAATATTGGGATTTAGGAAAGAAAAACGTTCTTGCCGTTCGAAGCTATTTTGGAATTGCAATACCTTACGGCAATTCAAATAACATTCCTTTTTCAAAGAGTTTCTTTGCCGGTGGCCCCAATGATAATCGGGCCTGGACTGCTTATAACCTTGGCCCTGGCAGCTCAAAATCAACGAATGAGTTTAATGAAGCCAATTTCAAACTCCACTTTAGTGCTGAACAGCGCTTTAATCTTTTTGGCTCATTATATGGCGCCTTTTTTGTAGATGCCGGAAATATATGGAACATTTTTGATGATGTGACAGACAAGGCACAAACCTTTGACAGTCTTAATTCCCTAAAAGATATCGCCGTAGGTTCAGGTTTTGGATTGCGCTATGATTTCAGGTTTTTTGTCCTTCGTGGTGACATCGGCTTTAAAACCTATGACCCATCGTATGACTTAGGAAACCGTTGGTTTAAGGATTATAATTTCGGGAATGCCGTTTATAATATTGGGATTAACTATCCTTTTTA
>NZ_JBDSLS010000156.1:0-9545 GCF_039916245.1 Gelidibacter sp. | reverse complement strand
ATCATTAAGAAAGGGGCAAATTATGGTTGGCCTGTTATAAGTTATGGTGTTAATTATAGTGGTACAAAATTCACTGATATTACTAAAAAGGAAGGCATGGAGCAACCCATTCATTATTGGGATCCATCCATTGCGCCTAGTGGAATGGCATTTATTACCAGTGACAACTATCCGGGTTGGAAAGGTAACTTATTAGTAGGATCATTAAAATTCAGTTATATGGATAAGGTGGTCCTTGCCGATGAGAAAGTGGTCAAGGAAGAACGTCTTTTAGATGGATTGGGTCGTGTGAGAACGATCGTTCAAGGGCCTGATGGATATATATATGTCGGTATTGAAAACTTGGGAATCGTTAAACTCTTACCTAAAAATTAGTGTTCAAAATGATAGGAATATTTGTGTTTTTAGGTTTTTTGTTTTCTTGTAATGAGGAGCCAAAACAAACGCCAGAACTTAAAGAGAGTATCGCGCGAGGTGCCCTTGTGTATGAGGATTTCTGTATGAATTGCCATATGCCAAAAGGTGAAGGTGTGCCTAGTGCGTTTCCTCCTTTAGCAGATTCTGACTATTTGTTGAACAAACGTATCGAAAGCATTAAGGCTGTGAAATATGGAATGTCTGGAGAAATAACCGTTAATGGGAAAAAATATAATAGTTCCATGGCGTCTTTGGGGCTTTCCGATGATGAAGTGGCAGATGTGATGAACTATATTTTAAATTCGTGGGGAAATGCCGATGGTAAAATAGTAACCACTTCCGAAGTTTCCAAAATTCAGCAATAGTAGTTCTTTATATTTAGTTAAATTTGCCCCTGAAAACTAAACAATAAAGAATGCTGATTATAGGAATTGCAGGTGGTACAGGATGTGGTAAAACTACGGTTGTCAATCAAATTTTAACTGAATTGCCTGAAGGCGAAGTGGGCGTCATATCCCAGGATTCTTATTATAAGGATACGTCGCATTTAAGCTTTGATGAACGTGTGAAAATTAATTTTGACCATCCGCGTTCCATTGATTTTGAATTGTTGGAAAGCCATTTACAGGAGCTAAAAGAAGGTAGAGACATTCAGCAGCCGATATATTCATTTATAAAACACAACAGAACCGGTGATACTGTTTTGACGCATCCTCGAAAAGTAATGATTGTTGAAGGTATTTTGATTTTGACAAATCCAGAGTTGCGCGAAATGTTTGATATCAAGATTTTTGTGCATGCTGATAGTGATGAACGCTTGATCAGACGTTTGAAACGCGATATTTCTGAACGCGGACGTGACTTGGATGAAGTGTTGGCCCGATACAAAAACACTTTGAAGCCAATGCATCAGCAGTTTATTGAGCCAATGAAAGAATATGCAGATATTATTATTCCAAACAATAAGTACAACACTGTGGCTGTCGATATTGTGAAATCAATCATTAATGAACGTTTAGCATAGATGAATCGTAAATATTTAAAACCATTCAAAAATATGTATGTGATCATCTTTATGGTGTTCGCGGTATGGATGTTGTTTTTTGATGGCAATTCTTTTTTGATCCACCATGAATTAAATTCAGAAATGAACGCTTTGAAGAATGAACGTGACTACTACAAGAAAGAGATTATAAAGGATAAGAAAGGCATAAAAGCCTTGAGTACGGAAGAAGGTTTGGAACGATTGGCTCGCGAAAAATATTATATGAAGCGCGTGAATGAAGAAATTTATATTATCGAATACGAGGATAGTATAGAAAATCAAAATGATCATGACTAAAACGTTATTTGGAGATTTTTCTGAGGTCTCCTCCAAGCAATGGAAGCAACTCATTCAATATGACCTAAAAGGCGCCGACTATAACGAAACGCTTATTTGGAACACTGATGAAGGTATTCATGTGAAGCCTTTCTATCATGCAGATGAGTTTAAGGAACTCCCGAATGTATCGGATACAAAAGCTACGGAATGGCAGATATGCCAAGCCATATTCGTCGCCCATGTTGAAAAATCAAATCTTAAGGCGGTTAATGCGATCGAGCGGGGCGCGGAAAGCATCAAGTTTATTCTGCCTTCTGAAGAAATTTTAGTAAAAGACCTTTTGGTTAATATCAATTTAGCGAAAGTTGCTGTTTTTTTTGAATGTCAATTTATATCTTCAAAATTTGCAAAGCAATTTTCATTCATCCCAAGTAAGGGAAACAAACATATTCAAGTCGATATTATTGGGCATCTTGCCAAAACAGGAAATTGGTATAACAATCTGAAATCAGATTTTAGCGAATTTGAAGCCATTATAAAGCATACCAAAACCTTTACCGTAAATCTGCGATTATACCAAAATGCGGGTGCCAATATGGTGCAGCAATTGGCCTACGCTTTAGCGCACGCCAATGAGTATCTCAATTATTTAGAAAGTCTATTGACGAGTTCAGCGAAGGAGTCCTTTGAAGTCATCTTCAATGTTTCGGTAGGCACCAATTATTTTTTTGAAATCGCAAAACTTCGAGCGTTGCGGGAATTATGGCGAACGTTGGCAGAGGCTTACGGTTTTAATACCGAATGTTTTATTGTTGCGATCCCAACGAAACGCAACAAAACCCTTTACGATTATAATACCAATATGTTGCGTACGACCACCGAATGTATGAGTGCAGTTCTTGGTGGCGCGAATACAATTTCTAATTTGCCATACGATGCCATTTATCATAAGGACAATGAGTTTGCAGAACGTATTTCAAGAAATCAATTGTTGGTTTTAAAGCACGAAAGCTATTTTGATAAGGTAAATAATCCAGCAGATGGCGCTTACTATATCGAAAGTATAACAGAACAATTAGCAGAAAAAGCCTTGGTACTTTTCAAGGATATCGAAGCTAACGGCGGATTTTTACAGCAGCTAAAGGAAGGCACAATTCAAAAGAAAATAAAGGAAAACGCGGCAAAAGAACAAGAACAGTTTGATAAAGGCGAATTGATTTTGTTAGGCACCAACAAACATCCTCATGCGGATGATAAAATGAAGCATGAATTGGAGTTGTATCCTTTCGTTAAAAAAAATCCTGTCAAAACCTTGATAGAGCCTATTATTGAAAAGCGTTTGGCGGAAGCTGTCGAGCAAAAAAGATTGGAAAACGAGTGAATTAAATAATCATAATATGGAAGCTCTAAGAAAAATTGTAAGCGTAAAAAATCGTACGATTAATATCGTCCTTCCAGATGATTTTGATGCTAGTGAAGTAGAAGTTATTATTTTTCCATCTAATAAATCAGATAGAGACGAATATAAAGTTCCACAATGGCAGATTGATCGTGTCAGAGAGCGTACCGATAAATATTTAAAGAATCCGAATGATGTTGACGAAATCAATGATTTTTTAAAAGAAATAGAAGATGAATTATAGCGTAGTGATTCTTCCTGAAGCAAAACTTGAATTTAAGGAAGCGATCTCTTATTATAAAAATATAAATCCTAAGCTTTCTGATAGGTTTTTTGATTCTTTTAAAGAAAGTCTCAATAATATTAAAAGTGAGCCCTTACTTTTCAATTGTGATATGATAATGTAAGAATAAAAATGCTTAGAACATTTCCCTATCTTATTCATTATCTTATTCATTGTTAGATTTATGAGTCTAAAATTGTGATTAAATTGATATGTCATTCGTCAAAAGACAGTGATATTGATATCTTTTAAACAAAAAGTTATGAGTAGAAAGAATTTGCAACATATCGAATTGAACCGAAGACGGATGACGGATGACGGAAGAACGAGTTTAGAATCTAGTAAACTCGAAACTTTAAACGAGAAACCAGAAACTTTCCACACGGCAGAAGACATCGATATCAAATCCACTAACGGCAAGGAAGATATAAAGGACCTCGAGCATCTCAATTTTATTGCTGGAATCGCACCAAACCTTCGCGGACCCTACTCGACCATGTATGTGCGCAGACCTTGGACAATTCGTCAATACGCTGGTTTTTCAACGGCAGAAGAAAGTAATGCGTTTTACCGACGCAATTTGGCCGCAGGACAAAAAGGATTGTCAGTAGCCTTTGATTTGGCCACGCATCGCGGTTATGATTCTGACCATGATCGTGTGGTGGGCGACGTTGGTAAAGCTGGTGTTGCCATTGATACCGTTGAGGATATGAAAATTCTCTTTGATCATATTCCTTTGGATAAAATGTCGGTTTCCATGACCATGAATGGCGCGGTTTTACCCATTTTGGCATTTTATATTGTGGCAGCTGAAGAGCAAGGTGTAAAGCCTGAGCAATTGGAAGGGACGATCCAAAACGATATTTTAAAGGAATTTATGGTACGGAATACTTATATCTATCCGCCAACACCTTCCATGAAAATTGTTTCTGATATTTTTGAATATACCAGTAAATTCATGCCGAAGTTCAATAGCATCAGTATTTCTGGATACCACATGCAAGAAGCAGGCGCTACGGCCGATATTGAATTGGCCTATACCTTAGCAGATGGATTGGAATATATCCGAAAAGGATTGGAAGCAGGTATGGACATTGATACGTTTGCACCGCGTTTATCTTTCTTTTGGGCCATTGGCATGAATCATTTTATGGAAATCGCCAAAATGCGCGCTGCCCGAATGTTATGGGCAAAAATGGTAAAACAATTCGATCCTAAAAACGACAGATCACTCTCGTTACGTACCCATTCCCAAACTTCGGGATGGAGTTTGACCGAGCAGGATCCGTTTAATAATGTGGCAAGAACTACTATTGAAGCGGCAGCAGCAGCGTTTGGAGGGACTCAAAGTTTACATACCAATGCCTTAGATGAAGCGATTGCACTGCCAACCGATTTTTCAGCACGAATTGCACGAAATACACAACTTTTTCTTCAATTGGAAACCCAAATCACTAAGACGGTTGATCCTTGGGGAGGAAGTTTTTACGTTGAAAAACTGACACACGATATCGCTGTAAAAGCTTGGGCGCTGATCGAGGAAGTTGAAGAACTTGGAGGCATGACGAAAGCCATTGAAGCAGGCATTCCAAAATTGCGGATTGAGGAAGCAGCGGCACGTAAGCAGGCACGAATTGATTCTGGTCAGGATATCATCGTGGGCGTAAATAAGTACAGATTAGAAAAGGAAGATCCGATTACAACTCTTGAAGTCGATAATCAAACGGTCAGACTTTCGCAGATTGAACGTTTAAATAGAGTGAAGGCTGAACGGAATTCTGGTAAAGTAGCACAAGCTTTGGCTAATTTGACGGAAGCCGCTAAAAATATTATAAATTCGGATCGAGGCTCTGAGGAGAATTTGTTAGCTTTAGCAGTAGAAGCGGCAAGAGAGCGCGCTACTTTAGGCGAAATTAGTGATGCACTTGAAGTTGCATTCGGTCGTTATAAAGCTCAGATTAAATCATTTTCAGGCGTGTATAGCAAAGAAATAAAAGACGATAGTTCGTTCAAAAAAGCCCGGGAACTTGCCGATAAGTTTGCAGAGCAAGATGGTCGTCGTCCGCGTATCATGATTGCCAAAATGGGGCAGGACGGTCACGACAGAGGTGCCAAAGTAGTCGCCACAGGCTATGCGGATGTTGGTTTTGATGTGGATATTGGTCCGCTGTTTCAAACGCCAAAAGAAGCTGCTAAACAGGCGGTTGAAAATGATGTCCATATTCTGGGCGTGTCTTCACTGGCCGCAGGTCATAAAACTTTAGTCCCGCAAGTCATTCAGGAATTGAAAAACTACGGTCGCGAAGATATTATGGTCATTGTCGGAGGAGTCATTCCTAAACAGGATTACCAATATTTATTTGATGCAGGAGCTGTTGCCATATTTGGTCCTGGAACGAAAATTAGTGATGCAGCCATTCAAATGTTGGAGATTTTGCTAGATGAATAGCGCTTTTCTAAAAGGATTTTATTCTATAGTACTTTCGTCTTTACCAATCCTCATTTTAAATTGAAAACTTATTAAACATAGACCATTAGTGTTCGATAGAGCCTCCTTATTACAGCAGTTGGAAAATAACAGCGATTGGGATGTTATTGTTATTGGAGGCGGAGCAACTGGTTTGGGCGTGGCTTTGGATAGTGTGACGCGCGGCTACAAAACACTGCTTTTGGAACAGTCTGATTTTGCAAAGGGAACGTCTAGTAGAAGTACCAAACTCGTTCATGGCGGCGTACGCTATTTGGCACAAGGCAATATTGATTTGGTCAAAGAAGCCTTGTATGAAAGAGGTTTGCTATTGAAGAACGCTTCGCACTTGGTCAAGAATCAGACATTTATTATTCCGACTTATAAATGGTGGAACACTTTGTTTTACACCATTGGTTTAAAAACCTATGATCTTTTAGCTGGAAAGTTGAGCTTCGGGAAATCCATGAGAATGTCTAAAGAAGAAACATTTTCAAGACTTTCGACTATTAAAAAGGAGCATCTTAAAGGTGGCGTAGTCTATCATGACGGACAATTTGATGATGCGCGATTAGCAGTCAATATTGCCCAGACCGCTATCGAACAAGGTGCGACGATTTTGAATCATTTTAGAGTCATTCAATTGCAAAAAGATGCGAATGGCAAACTTAATGGAGTTACGGCAATTGATCATGAGTCGCACAAAGAATACATCTTAAATACAAAAGTAGTCATCAACGCGACAGGCGTGTTCACAGATGAAATCCTAAAAATGGATAATGCGGATGCTAAAAATACGGTAAGACCAAGTCAAGGCATTCATTTGGTGTTAGATCGCTCATTTTTGCCAGGTAAAGATGCCATCATGATTCCAAAAACAACAGATGGACGGGTTCTTTTTTTGGTGCCTTGGCATAATAGAGTAGTGGTAGGAACTACGGATACCTTATTGGACAGCCATAGTTTGGAGCCAAAACCCTTGGAAAAGGAAATTGATTTTATTTTGGAAACCACAAATGCTTATTTGAATAAAACCGTTACTAGAGCTGATGTATTGAGCATCTTTGCAGGATTACGTCCGTTGGCAGCTCCAAAAAATCCTTCAGAAAAAACAAAAGAAATTTCAAGAAGCCATAAAGTAATTGTTTCTGAATCGGACTTAATTACCATCACAGGTGGAAAATGGACCACCTATAGATGCATGGCACAAGACACCATGAAAAAGGTCATTGCTATGGGGAAATTGCCTTATACCGTGTGTCTGACCAAACATCTTAGAATTCATGGTGCTGACGGTGCTACAGATGATACTAATCATCTTTATATTTATGGAACTGATCAAAAATTTATTGACCAACTAATTAAAGAATCTCCAGAATTAGGCGAAAAATTGCATCCGCGTTTAGAATTTTTAAAGGCCGAAGTGGTTTGGGCAGTTACCAATGAAATGGCACGAACGGTTGAAGATGTTTTGGCCAGGCGTGTGCGTATCTTGTTTTTGGATGCCAAGGCTGCTCAAGAAGTTGCACCACAAGTGGCTGAAATTCTTACAAAATATTTAGGTAAAGACGAGGATTGGAAGCAATCACAGATAGAGGAGTTTACGCATTTAACAACTCAATATATTTTATAGGAGCTTATTTTTTTTTTAACGCAAGGACGCTAGGTTTTTTGCAAAGATCTAAAAGAAAATAAACGACATTTAAGAATTATAGTTTCACAGTCATTGTTGTCCGATAAAAAAGGAGCCCTTAAAAATGGCTACTTGAATAATATCGTAAATTAGAGTTGCAAAATTCAAAATTCGATGAGTAAAAGTAATTATTATTCTAGTAAATCTGTTTTCGGACAGCTGATTTCTTTAATAGACGATTCTTTGATAAGAAAAGAGGTCAAAAAATTTGAGTCAGACCTTACACCAAACGATTTACTACAAAAGACCATTTGATAAGTATGCTTTTTTGTTCATTTTCAAAGAGTATATCACTTCGAGTAATATCTATTGCAATGCTTGGTCTATCAGGAAAAACGGATGGTTTTCAGTTAAATCCTATTCTAAAAAAGCGCAATTGAACATTTTCAAATTTGGTCAGCTTCTGTAAAAACCATCTTTTAAATTACAACAATTTGATGAAATTTCTAGAAAACCCGGAAAAAGACTGGATTAATAAAGCTGAGCAAGAACAATTATCTTTTAATTGGTAGCCTGTTTTTGAAAAATAATAAAGCGCAGAGATTAAGAGGCTGGTAGTCAGATAAGTGAAAAATAAATTCAAGTGGTTTTATCTTTTATCGGACATTAATAAATTTGTTTATTAGTAAGTTTTAATTTTTAGTCTTCAATTTGATCTTCCAATCGGTCCGACCCATCCAAATCCAATTCAATTATTTTGCTCACAGTTATTGTTAAAAGAAAATATACAAAGATATTTTGGGTGTGCCTTGTTATTGTTTCGTTAATTTGCCGAATATAAATTTTTCAATGATTGACCTCCATCTTTTAGAGCATTTAGAAACTTACCTTACCCCAGAAAGAAAAGTACGATTCGATACCGTTCTTCCAAATCGGACGAAACATTTTACCGTGGCCACAGAAGATGTGTACCAATTACACAACACGAGTGCAGTCATTCGGAGTTGTGATGTTTTTGGGATTCAGGAAGTCCATATTGTGGAAGAGCGAAATTCCAAACGCATTGATCGTGAAATTGCAATGGGCTCTCAAAAATGGGTGGATTTACAAAGATTTCATACCGTGAAAGACTGTATTCAGAATCTAAAAGAAAATGGCTATCAAATTGTCGCCACAACACCTCACGAAAACGAGCAGGTACTTGCCGATTTTGATATCAGTAAAAAGTCTTGTTTTTTCTTCGGAAGAGAGACGGAAGGTTTGTCACAAGAGGTTTTGGACGCTGCGGATTGCTATTTGAAAATTCCGATGGTCGGCTTTACCGAGAGTTTGAATATTTCGGTTTCCGCCGCAATAATCTTACAGGATGTCACAAATAAATTACGGAAATCGGATGTTAAATGGCAGTTATCTGAACATGAACAATTAGAAAAGCGATTGGATTGGATCTCAAAAACCTTGAAAAGTTATGATGAGATTGTAGAACGTTTCTATAAATGTAGTGGAGATAAAAGTTTATAATGACATATAGTTTGTGAAAAATTCGACATTAAAGCGTGCTGCTAGGGATCTTAATCGGAAATATGTGCTAATGAATCGATTAATAGAAGAATTAAGAATATTTAACATTACTTTTCAATAGTGTATTTCAGTCATAGATTATTAACACTTAATTGGCTATAAACTTCTAAAACACTAATTGAAACTATGTTCAGATCTTATGTTTTTCCTAAGTCGCAATTAAAGTCAATTGCTGTTACCGTTCTTTATGTTATCATCTTTGTTTCCCTAGTTTTAGGCTTTCTTGTTTTTTTGCGATTTAATTATGGTGTTTCTTTGAGCAAATTGACAAGGGATTTTGCTGCAGTAGTTGATGCTCCGATTTATACCGCTTTCTTGTCTCAATTGGGAATCTTTTTTTGGGCCGGAGCTGCTGCAATTTGTATTCTCAGTGGAGCAATACTTTCTGGGAGTCAAGAGTTGAAGAGTTATAGTTCTTTTTTCTATGCTTCTGCAGGAATT
>NZ_JBDSLS010000155.1:0-5243 GCF_039916245.1 Gelidibacter sp. | reverse complement strand
AATAAAAAAACTCCGAAATTACTTTCGGAGTCTTAATATTATTCTTCAACTGGCTTTTCCATTTTAAAGCTTTCCATGAACTTGGTCGTATAATTACCGGCCAAATAATCTGGATTGTCCATCAATTGTCGATGGAATGGAATGGTCGTTTTGATACCTTCGATAACGAATTCATCCAAAGCACGCTTCATCTTATTGATGGCTTCATCACGTGTTTGCGCAGTGGTAATCAACTTTGCAATCATGGAATCATAATTTGGCGGAATTGTATAGCCTGAATACACATGCGTATCCAAGCGCACGCCATGTCCACCTGGGGCATGAAGTGTGGTTATTTTTCCTGGAGAAGGTCTGAAATCATTATACGGGTCTTCCGCATTGATTCGACATTCTATAGAATGTAACTTTGGGGTATAGTTTTTACCTGAAATTGGCACACCAGCAGCAACAAGTATTTGCTCTCTAATCAAATCAAAATCAATAACTTGTTCCGTAATTGGATGTTCCACTTGAATACGGGTATTCATTTCCATAAAATAGAAATTTCGGTGTTTGTCTACCAAAAATTCTATTGTTCCCGCACCTTCATATTTAATGTATTCGGCTGCTCTAACCGCGGCTAAACCCATTTCATTTCGAAGTTCATCCGTCATAAATGGCGACGGTGTTTCTTCAGTTAATTTTTGGTGACGACGTTGAATTGAACAATCTCGTTCTGATAGATGACATGCTCTTCCAGTAGAATCCCCTACAATTTGTATTTCGATATGTCGTGGCTCTTCAATAAGTTTCTCCAAGTACATGGCGTCATTTCCAAAAGCTGCTCTAGCTTCATGACGTGCTGAGTCCCAAGCATCTTTAAGATCTTCATTTTTCCAAACGGCACGCATGCCTTTTCCACCACCACCAGCGGTAGCTTTTAGCATAACCGGATACCCCATTTCAACTGCTAACTTTTCAGTTTGCTCAAAGGATTCCAATATACCTTCACTTCCCGGTACGCATGGCACGCCAGCTTCTTTCATGGTTGCTTTGGCAGATGCCTTGTCGCCCATGCGTTCAATCATTTCAGGAGATGCCCCAATAAACTTGATATTGTGCTCTTCGCATATTTTTGAAAACTTTGCGTTTTCTGATAAAAATCCGTATCCAGGATGTATCGCGTCTGCATTGGTAATTTCTGCAGCAGCAATAATATTGGACATTTTAAGATATGATTGAGCACTTGCCGGTGGTCCTATACAAACGGCTTCATCAGCAAACTTAACATGCAGACTTTCTGCATCGGCAGTTGAATAAACCGCTACCGTTTTGATGCCCATTTCCTTACAGGTTCTGATAACACGCAGTGCTATCTCGCCTCTATTGGCTACTAATATTTTTTTAAACATAGACTCTTCAAATTAAAAATTTCAAATTCCAAGCACCAAATTCCAGGTTTTGGATTTTGAGATTTGTTTATTGGAATTTTTAATTGGTTATGATGGATCAACCAAGAATAACGGTTGATCAAATTCTACCGGTGAGGAATCATCAACTAAAATTTTCACGATTTTACCTGAAACTTCAGACTCAATTTCATTGAATAATTTCATGGCCTCAATAACGCATAAAACATCCCCTTCTTTTATTGATTTTCCAACTTCCACAAACATTGGTTTGTCAGGAGAAGGTTTACGATAGAAAGTTCCAATAATTGGAGATTTTATAGTAATATACTTTGAGTTTTCGTCAACTACAGGTATTGCAACAGCAGGCACCTCTGCTTGAGGTGCAGGAGCGTGCGCAACAGGAGCAGCACCCATTGGGATTTGCTGTACATAAGTTGTAGTTTCTCCTCTATCTTCACCACCAGTTTTAATGGTAATTTTAATATCGTCCATTTCCAATTTAACCTCGCTTGCACCAGATTTAGCAACAAACTTAATTAAGTTTTGAATTTCTTTTATATCCATAATAATTAGATTTTAAAATATTTAGGTTAGTTAGTTTATGAATTATATGCCCAAGTCAGATATACAGAGCCCCAAGTGAAGCCACCTCCAAAAGCAACGAAAATTAATTTATCGCCTTTTTTTAGTTGCTTTTCATAATCCCATAAAAGTAAAGGCAATGTTGCTGACGTGGTATTTCCATATTTCTCAATGTTCATCATGACCTTACTTTCTTCAAGATCGATCCTACTTGCAGTGGCATCAATAATACGTTTGTTAGCTTGATGTGCTACTAACCAAGCAATATCATCTTTTGTAATATTATTTCTGACCAATATTTTTTCTGTAATATCAGCCATATTGAAAACAGCATTCTTAAATACCTGTTTCCCTTCCTGAAAAATATAGTGTTTCCCTTCGGCTACTGCTTCTGGAGTTGATGGATAGGATGATCCGCCATATGTAGCCTGTAAGAATTCTCTTCCGTTACCGTCACTTCTCAAAAGTTCGTCCTGAAGACCGAACCCTTCCAAATTAGGTTCAAACAAAGCGGCACCAGCACCATCACCGAAGATAATACATGTGGCCCTATCTTTGTAATTAATCATTGACGAATTCTTATCAGCACCAATCAATAATACTTTTTTATATTTTCCGGATTCGATATATCGTGCAGCTACCGACATACCAAACAAAAAACTTGAACATGCTGCTTCCAAATCAAAGGCAAACGCATTGGTCGCACCAATTTGTGTTGCGGTGTAAGAAGCCGTAGCAGCAGCTTTCATGTCTGGTGTTGCAGTTGCAACGATAACTAAATCTATTTCTTTGGGATCTAACCCTTTCTTGTCTATAAGATCTTGAGCCGCTTTAATGGCTAAATAAGAAGTGCCTTTGCCATCTTCTTTAAGGATTCGTCGCTCTTTGATTCCTGTTCTGGAGGTGATCCATTCATCATTTGTATCGACTAATGTTTCCAAAATTTGGTTGGTCAACACATATTCGGGTACATATCCACCTATGGCAGTAATTGCAGCAGTGATTTTACTCATTGTTTTGTATTAGAATGACCTAAAATTTGACCAAAATCGGCCAAATCAGTAAATTCCAATTGAATTTACTGAATATTCAGTCAAATGAGATGCAAATTAAGTTGTTTTTAAATTAACCACAAAAAAAAACGCTCAGGAGTGAGCGCTTTCTTGTATGCGTGCATAATACTTATGCTAAATTCTCCTCTTTTTCAGAGTTATCTATAAGCACTTGACCTCTGTAATAAAGTTTTCCTTCATGCCAATGAGCTCTGTGGAATAAGTGTGCTTCTCCTGTAGTAGGACACGTTGCAATTGTAGGAACAACTGCTTTGTAATGTGTTCTTCTTTTATCTCGTCTGGTTTTAGAAATTTTTCTTTTAGGATGTGCCATTTTATATCGTTATTTATCCGTTAATAGTTTTTTTAATGTATTCCAACGAGGATCAATATCCTCTGATTCTTCTTTTTCTTCTATGCCTTTTGGGCTCAACTCTTCTAGTTTCTCAAGTATTTCTGATTTCAAAGTACCATCTGCTATTCCCGGATGGATCCGTTTTATAGGCATGGATAAAATGATCAATTCATAAATGTACTGTGCCACATTTATTTCATACTCGCCATGAGGTATGATTAAAATCTCTTCATTTTCGTCATTGTACTCATCTCCAAAGTTAACCACCAAATTAAAGTCGCCTTCAATTTTTTGATCATAAGGCTCATTGCTAGTGTCACAATTAACATTTACGATGCCCTTGGCTTTAAAATGTAGCTCTAAAAGTGTTGTTTTCTTTTCAAAAAGCAAATCCACTTCTACATTGACGTCATTAAAATCATCATACTCAAAAAGCTCAAAGAACTTTTCATCGATTTGATAATCAAAATGGTGCTTTCCTAATTTTAATCCTACAAATTGTATGGTATACTCTTTTAAGGGTTTCATGATCACATTCATTTTGAGGGCGCAAATATAGAAATTATTTTTATATTAGAAGGAAGCTATTAACAAAAAATGTTTATATCTTTTTAGATGCCTTTTTTAAAGGGTTTTTGGTAAGCTTTTTATATTCCTTTCTATTCCTATAAATTTCGAGGGCCATAAACACCGCAGCTTTAAATGAACTTTCATCTGCAGTTCCTTTGCCTGCAATTTCAAAAGCAGTCCCATGATCTGGTGAAGTCCTCACTTTATTGAGCCCAGCAGTATAATTTACACCTTCACCAAAAGTGAGGGTTTTAAAAGGAATAAGACCTTGGTCGTGATAGGACGCAATTATCGCATCAAAATTCTTATAATTTTTGGATCCGAAGAAACTATCGGCTGAATACGGCCCATAGACCAGTTTGCCTTTTTCTCTGATTTTTAGAAGTGTTGGCTTTAAAACTTTCTCATCCTCGTCACCTATCACGCCATTATCTCCAGCATGCGGATTAATGCCCAAAACAGCAATTTTCGGTTTACTGATTCTAAAATCTTGAATTAACGAGTCATAAACGGTCTGAACTTTTTCTTCAATAAGCTTTGCAGTGATATATTGCGGCACATCTTTAACAGGAACATGATCTGTAAGCAAACCCACTTTAAAATCCTCAGTGACCATAAACATGAGACTGTTTCCTCCGAGTTCCTTGGCCAAATAATCCGTATGCCCTGGAAACTTGAAACTGTCCGATTGAATGGTCAATTTATTAATAGGGGCAGTGACTAAGACATCGATATCGTCATTTTTCAAAGCTTCAGTGGCCTTCTCCAAGGATTTAAAGGCATATTCTCCTGCTTTCAAATCTTCTTCACCAAAAGCTATGTCAACATTTTCTTTCCAAACATTCAACACATTGACTCTACTTTCAAGAACCTGGCTCATATCATTAATGCCATGAAAATTTATAGCACTGTCAAAATGCTTCTTAAAAAAAGACATGGTTTTTATGGAGGCAAAAATTATAGGCGTGCAAAACTCAAGCATTCTAACATCCTCAAAAGTTTTTAGAATGATTTCAGCACCAATGCCATTTAAATCACCAATGGAAATCCCTACTCTAATTAACCCTTCTCTTTTCATCCTTAATTTTAATTAGTCCTTTACAATAGCATTTTTATAAAATCCTTTTCTAAACAAGACGCTATCCTGAAATCTTCATTAAAGTCTTATCTTTGTAAACCATTGTACAAATGCAAATTTAACTAATTATTCGACAATATGTTTACTGGAATCATTGAAGATTTAGGGGTTATTACAAAATTAGAACAAGATGATGATAATCTTCACATCACATT
>NZ_JBDSLS010000154.1:0-42827 GCF_039916245.1 Gelidibacter sp. | reverse complement strand
CTGGCTCCTCAAGGTATTATAGAAGCAAAATTAGTCGGGCAACTCTTGAAAGAACAACACATAAACATTGATATCTGTTTTTCGTCCTATTTAAAACGCGCCATCCGCAGCCAATGGATCGTTTTGGAAAACGCCGACCAAATGCATGTAGATTGCATTTACAGTTGGAAACTTAATGAAAGGCACTATGGGACTTGGCAAGGCCAAAATAAGGATGAGATTTTAAAATTAGTTGGTGAAAATGATTATTTATTTGTTAGAAGAGGAATGCATCAAGCACCGCCACCGCTTACGTTAGACGATAAACGGCATCCACAATACGATAGTAATTACAAAAATATTGAAACCAACATCTTACCTTCAACGGAATCATTGAAAGACACTCAAAATAGAGTGGTCAATTATTTTTACGAAGCTATTGTAACTGAATTGGCTCAGGATAAAACAGTATTGGTTACCGCACACGGAAATTCAATTAGAGCCTTGATGGCAAAGCTAGAAAATAGATCTGATGCCGAAACACCGCTCATTGATGTACCAACCGGAATATTATTTTCATATGAATTTGACAAACAATTGAACTTAGTTGCGCATGAGAAATTAACCCCATAGAAACCCGATTAGTATATCCGTTATTTTTGTCATGTAAGAGAAAAAAATCTCCGTGCGTTTGAGAAATCAGCGGAAAATAAAAATCATCCTTCAGATTTCGCAAATTTACCCAGAATAAAACAAATAATCGTTATTGATGGCGACATAAAAAAGCTCCTATAACATGACAGTTTATAGCATTATGTATTTTTAAGATCATCAAAATCAGATTAATTTAGAGATGATTTCTGATTAAAATAATACTCTAAAAATCACTTTAAATTGGTTTTATATTTTTTCAAAAAATCCTCCATTCTTTTTGTTTGTACTTTAAGATCTTTATCTAGATCCTTGGCATTTGGCTCAGAATTTACTTTTCCAACCAACTTTTCACTGTCGGCTCTGATGCGCATGGCTTCATCTTTAGCCTCGCCCTTTAAGTTGAACACGGCATTGTTTAAAGAGCGTAAAGCCTTGTTAAAATAATAAGTCCCTTTCGCCGGCTCCTCTATTAGCGTTGAAATCGTATAAACAATATAGTTATGTGCCACAAGCATTTCGGCATTAGCCATCGCTTGAGTCAAAACATCTATATCTTTGATTTTATTTGTTCTAACCGATTCTTCAAGACTACGAATTTTCTCAATTTCGCTATCCAACAAAAGACCATTGACGAGTTCTGTAGGTTCTTCTTCCTCTCGTAATTCAATCACGCCATTTTCGATATATTCTGACGCTCTCTCAAAATTGCCTTTTTGATATTCATCCAAAGCTGCCATAAAACTAGTATTTGACGAGTTTTGGATGTCATAGACAATATCTTCTTGTTCTAAAATCATATCGTCATCATTGACGATTTCGTCCTCGAGTTTTTTCTCTTTAGCATCCTTACAAGATACTACCAGAGCAACACAAACAACAATTAGCGCTAATTTTTTCATGTCAAAAGTTCTTATATTACACAATTTTTTATGTATTCCGTTAAAATTAACTTTCTATTAGATAGCGTTTTGCTACGTAGGTAGCACAACGCTCGTTAATTTGACACCCCGTTGAATTTAATTGTGGATGAAAATTAATTCAGGCTCCGATTTCAGGATAATCCATTGATAAAATCTAAAAAAAAATTGCAGTTAAATTTTAGAGCAAAATTTAAGCTTCTGCTACTCAAGTAGCATTCATTGCGCGGTATGGATTAAATCTTTAGTATATCAATATAAAAAAACAAAATCATGAAAACACATTTGAACAACGTATTTGCAGTGGGAGCTTGCATTCTTCTTTTTAACCTGAGTGCCTATTCTCAAAAAAATTCTATTTAGATCATATAGGCAATACTAAGGATTACACCACCATTGATTTGGTACATATGGATCCACAACTGTCCACTTTTGCCTATTTGGTAACTTTGGCCAATATGGATGAGCAATTTATGAATGAGCGTCCACATACGCTTTTTGTACCTACCAATAAAGCCTTTGAGAATATGAAGGTGAAAAATTATGTAAAGCTGATGGATCCGAACAATAGAGAGCAATTAGTTAAGTTTATCGACCTTACCAAAAGAAACCATGAAAAGTGAATTCAAGAATGGGATGTTATCTAAATCGGTTTTAATAAAGGATTTGAGGTTTCAGTAGATAGATCTATTGGGGATGTGGTCAGCATAGGCGGGGCACAGATTATCAAAGCGGATATTCAGGCGTCCAATGGCATCCTTGATATTGTCGATGCTATTTTTGAACCTAGCGATAATGATTTAATGGATTAAAAAAAACGGGCGGAATGACCTCAAATTCAGCTCACATAAAGAAAAAATAATCATTGGATTCTGTAATTAAAAAACAGGAGCTCGTCAGCAAGAAAAAGAACTATTTTTAAGACCGTCCTTTTTTTTCCGACGTCGTTAATTTTTCAAAAGCCTTCTCTATCCCTGAGATATTGGAAAGATTCAATTGAAATTCGTTTTCGAGTAGGTTTCGCAATTCACTGGGAGTTGTTACTACTTTACGCTCGGTTTTACCCTTGAGATAGTTAAGTTTAAATTGGTTGTTGTGTAGCGTATATCTGCAACCGATATCTGCTCGGGCAACAATTAAATCGGTTACAAAACGCGACTCAGGATAGGTCGACACGTACCAATTTACCATTTCATAGTCGGGCAAAAATTGTTCCTGTAAGTCAAAACGGTACATGGTTTTCCATTCCTGGCCGATGTTTATTTGCAAGAAGTAGTCTCCCTCACTATGATTTAACAAACGATACTGACCATGTGGGGTTTTCTGAACCACGTTGGTTTTCAATTGCATAGAGCCAGTAAGCGTCATCGTACCAAAACCAACATCAGCAATAAGATTTTCTCCATTATAATCAATGAGCAGCAACATGTGACTGCGTCGCGTAATCCGATCTTCTGGCTAATTCCAAAGAACGCGCGCAGAAAGTCCTCTTACCGAAAACCCTAGTTGTTCCAGCACCTGTTTGAACAATAAATTCTGCTCAAAACAATAGCCACCCCGTCCATCATGAACTAGTTTTTTCTGAATGGATTCCATGTCCAACTTTACCGGAATGCCCAAAAAGGAGTTTAGATTTTCAAAAGGAATCGCTTGTGTGTGAAGTCTGTGCAATTCCTGAAGCACATTTAAAGTTGTGGTTTCCTCCTCATCATAACCGATGCGTTGAAAATAGGCGTTTAAATCGACCGTTACTGGCATACTTATTTTTAAAGGATTTGGGCAGTATCAGTTCACTTTCCCAATATTACTTGTCCTTGCGAATATAACTCCAAAGTTCTGTTGAGAATATTTTCTTTTGTGATTCTATTCATTTTAGATTACAGCGTCACCGTATGAAACCGTCTTAAAACTAAACACATAGTCAATGACCCTCCCCTTGTCCTTAACCACGTCGGTTTTTTGCAACACAATAAAATCTGGTGTTGATTCTAAAACCCATTTAAAACCAGAACTGTTATCGCCTTCCAAAACAATTTGAAAATTATCGTCTTCACTCAATTCATTGGTCTTACCATTATCCTTCTCGGTGTATGGTTTTCCGCATCCTACTAAAAGGAGCATCAATATAATTAACATGAAAAATCGTATTGACCGTGCCATTTAGATATGCTTTAGAGTATAAAAATAAAGAGATAATCTTGATTGTTATGCTACTTAGATAGCAGAAAACAACAACTCCTGATTATAAATTTACTTTGAAAAAAACATAAAAAACGATGAAACATCATTCCGATGAGTGGCATCAATCAACGACTCTACATGATCATCACAAAAGATTTTCAATTGAAGTTCACGATGAGTTTCTTTTCAGAATTTGCCAATTCATAGGTCGAAATCGAAACTTATTTTGCTTCAATAAGTCCCATGGCTCCAACAATAATATGGACTTCAAAAGTTTTTGCAATGGTCTCTCCATCGGTATAAATAAGTTCAATCCAATCCTCTCCGTCTGAATCAGTCTTGAAATTGAACGTATAGGTTTCAGTGCCTCCTGATACCTTTTTTATCACCGGACTTTCGATTTTCACAAATTGTAATTCTGAGTTCAATTTCCATTCAAAGCCAGAATCAACATCGCCTTTGAGAACAATTTTAAAAGGTTCTTCTTCTGTTAATGATATGGTTTTCCGATTATCTTTCTCAGTAATAGGACCTGAACAACTGCTTAATACCATTAAGAAAACGAATAGCGGACAATATTTAAAGTATTTCATAATTTATTGTTTTTTAATTCCTCATAAATTTAATTAATCCATCTAAATAAGGCAACGCTACATAGAACAAATTCCGTTAACTCAAGCGCCAACCAAAACTCCTAATCAGAATAAAAACAAGGCCGCAAGGCTCAGTTTCCATTATGAAAATTATGGTACTTTTACATATCTAATAGCCCTGTTTTATGACGTTTACAATAATCGCTTTTATGGTCCTGGCTGGTTTTGCGGTATATGCTTTTGTCTCCACAAATAAAAAACCCGCCGAACCATTTCCAGAAACCTGGCACACCTTACTTTTGGAGCATGTCCAATATTATACCGAACTGCCCCTTGTTGAACAAAAGCGTTTTCAAAAGCGCATGATGGTTTTTTTAAGCGAAGTTTACCTAGATAGTGTTGGGTTTGAACTTGAAGACCTCGATAAAGTCCTGATTGCTGCGAGTGCAGTGATTCCCGTTTTTAATTTTTCAGAATGGCATTATGCCAATTTAAGTACGGTTTTGGTATATCCTGAAGATTTTAATGAAGATCTTGGTTTTGCCGAGACCGATGAAAAACGTCAGATTTCAGGAATTGTAGGCACTGGCCGATTTGAAAAACAGATGATTTTATCTCGTAAAGCTCTTCATTTCGGATTTTATCCTGGGTCTCATAAAACAAATACCGGCATTCATGAATTTGTGCATTTAATTGATAAATCAGACGGGATTACTGATGGCGTTCCAGAACAATTGATTGCTAAACCTTATATCGTTCCATGGCTAAAACTCATCCATAAGGAAATGGAAGCCATAAATAACAACAAATCGGATATCCGGAATTATGGTGGCACCAATGAAGCTGAATTTTTAGCAGTCGCTTCGGAATACTTTTTTGAACAACCAAAACTAATGAAAAAAAAGCATCCAGAATTGTATGAGATGCTTAGGAAGTGCTTTGGAATAAAGGAGAGAGGATAGAAAGAGGTTAGAGCTTAGAGGATAGAGGATAGAATTTAGAGACTAGAAACTAGAAACTAGAGAAATGTAAGTTTTTGATTTAGATTGCAATCAAGAATCTGCGAAAATCTGCGCAATCTGCTGGAAAACATTCAAACTATGACGCAAAGTTACACAAAGGAAAAACACAAAGTTGCACAAAGAAGTAGGTTCTTAAAATCTGCGCGATCTGCGGGAAAATCTTTGCGTGTAAGATAAACTCCGATTAATTAACTGAATTGTTAATTGCTTCAAACATGACGTTGTAATCGTTATTATAATGATGATCGCCTGGCATCTCCAAAAATGTAATCTTATAATCTGAAAGTGCAACAGGCATTTTAGACTTCTCCTCGCTTCCAAAAATCACTTTTATAGACGTCATGTGACTGACAGTCCTTAATTCGTTTATAACATCATAATAATCATCTTTGGTTTTCAGTCCCAGCATATTTAAATAATGCACCTCAAAATCGGTTTTTTCATCGGGCGACAATAACACCATACGCGACGATTTTTGTAAATCGGTCGGGAGCTTTTCAAAAATAAAGGGCAACACCTCAGCCCCAATACTGTAACCCACCAATATTACTTTTTGTTTCTTCCAAAGCTCCATATAATGATGGAGCACATTTGAGATATCATCTGCCGCTTGTTGTGGTGTCTTTCTTTCCCAGAAATATTTTTTAGCATCCAATCCAATGGTTGGAATACAAGTTTTTAAAAACCGATCGCTCAAATTCTGCTCAAAACTATACCATCCGCCATCACCCGAAATCATGAAAACAAGTGCACTTCCCTCCTTTTCATTTTCACTTTGTGTAAGCACAAGAGGCAGGTCAATAATGGAATTATTAGTTTCAGAGTTTATGGAACTCGATTTTTGCACCTCCTTTTCAGAGGTCAATTCGCGGAATGCTTTATCCCATTGCGGCATAAAATCTGACCAATTGCTAAAACCATGTCCAACCTTATTTAATATTATAAGTTCATCATCGGAGGTTTTATCTAAAAAGCTCTTCGTATCGTTGAAATTACAGATGTTATCCAATTTACCTTGCAGGACAATCCATCTATTTCCAAGTTTTGAATCCGGATCCAAATAAAACAATTTGTCATTCGGCAATCGATGTGCTTTGAGTCCGTTGAGTTCACAAAAAAGCTTTGGCAAATCCACATCTGGACAAAACCCCAAGGATATACCTCCTCTAAACGTGTTTGGCCTTGCTTGTGCCAATACCGCAAAAACCATGGTTGCACCACTGGAATACCCCATTAGGAGCGGTTCTTGATAACTTTTAAACTTATATTTTTTCTCAATATTGGTCGCCAATGCTACAAAATCGCCCGAAATATGATAGCACTCCTCAGATCTTGACCGAAGATTCTTATTGTATTGAACAATATCAACACCTATGACCAAGCTATTTTGATTGGCGAAATGTTTAGAGAAATCGATGACCCCATATTTCCATCCGCCATCGCCCGAAATCATGATGGTTACTGAGGATGGCATTCCTTGTGGAATATAAAGATGAACTTTTCCAAAAGGAGCAAAAACCAAGGAATCGACTTTAACCTGTGCATTCACATTCCAAAAAAATCCAATTCCGATAAGTAAAAACGCCAAATGAAGCCCTTTTGTTTTCATAGACCATGTCAAGGCATAAGTGTTCATGAATTTCGGATAGGCACTACCAACAATGGGACTGTGGAATGCTTAACGAGTTTGGTAGCAATGTTTCCTAACAGCAAATTTTCCCAGCGACTATGGCTATGGGTGCCGAATACCAACAAATCGGCTTCCCAAGTTTTGGCAAAGTCTAATATCTCATCATGGGTATTACCGTCCAATACTTTGGTTTCCAGGTCGGGCTCTCCTAAAAATTTGGCGGTTGCAATTAAAAACTTTTCTGCTTCCTTATGTATATCCTCAATAAGATCCATGTTATTTTTTATGAGGAAACCATCATATTGCATGATCGGATCATAATCTGAAACATACATTGAAACGTCATAAACGACGTGGACCAATATAACTTCTGCATTTAAAGCCTGGGCAAATTCATAACCCAATGTTGCAATTTTTTCGGCAGATGGGCTGGTGTCTAAAGCAATACATATTTTTTTCATTTTAAATATTTTTAAGATTAATCTTTAGCTGGTACAAATTTAAAGCCTATTGAAACGTCTATAATCCAAGGGGCTGCACACTAATTTCACAAGTCTTATTTATAATTTTTTGAAGGCTTTACAAAACCAACAATATGTGGTGCTGAAAAACATGAAACTGATAGCGTCGCAATGGTTTCAATCCAGTTTACAAAAACCATGGTCTGTACTGGAAATTCACTGGTATTAAAAAGTTCTTTTTTATTGATCATTGCTTGTTCTAATGGAAATCCGGCGATGACAATGGCAATTGTAGGCAAAAATAAGAGGGCAAAATAAAGTC
Organism: Gelidibacter sp.; assembly: GCF_039916245.1. Classification (GTDB taxonomy): domain Bacteria; phylum Bacteroidota; class Bacteroidia; order Flavobacteriales; family Flavobacteriaceae; genus Gelidibacter. The sequence goes on along the minus strand of NZ_JBDSLS010000154.1, from coordinate 35,068 downwards.
CTGTTCGAATACAAAGAAAAACGGCAGGGGTAAATTCCAATTTAAAATCTTTATGCTTTTTATAATCTATGACCATTAATATTTGACCACCAATAATGAATAAAACATTCACAACGCGCCATCCCATGGACTCATAAATACCTGCAACTTTGAGTATAATAGCAAATACCACAACCGCTAGAAAAATAATAAACGCGTAAAACCAACAAAACCTGCTATCTGACCAATTATGACGGTTTTTAAAACTAAAAAAACCTGGTTTCGAAGTGACAACATGTTCCATTTTAAAAAGCGATTATGTTTATCCATACTATAAATTTAGACTCAACTAATGATAAATAGTGCTACTTAAGTAGCAGTTGGAAATTAATTTAAACAGCAATTTAGTGCATGGGCATAGACTCCACAGACCCATTGTTTTTGACCTTCTTAATCAATAAAATAATCGGAATACACACCAAGAAAAAAACACCTAAGGTCATAAATGTATCCTTATAAGTCACTAAATAAACTTGTTCGCTCAACATGACGATTTCTGACTTGTATCTGGCGAAATGATATGTGCGGTCATCATACAGAAGGTCGCAAAAACGATAAACCAACAGGTACCAAATATTTTGGTTGTATGCCTTTTTGAATCAACCCACCTACTTATTAGAAAGAGGTGGCTTTAATAAACCACCTCTTTCTACCCTAACACATCTAATTTTACCAAATCAATTGTATTGCAATCGACCAGTCTATTTAATATATTTCATAAACGTCTTTATTACTTTCAAAATGCGCCGCTGCTCTTTGGGTATAGGCATCTGCACGTTTTTTCCATTGCTCATAGTCATCTTTTAGCTTTTTACCTTCTTTCTCAAGATTTTCGCCTTCTCTTCTGGCATCGCCTTCCAATTTTTTGGAACCAACTTCAAGACTTCTAATATTGTGGTCTAAAATCCTGTGTAATTTCCTTTCCTCAGCTCTGTTTTTTGGGGTTAAGACGTAAACATCGTCAGATGCCAAATAATTATGAGCAACATAGATTTCGGCATTGGCAATGGCTTCTTTAAGCCCTTCAATAGAAATATCAAAATTATCATCTAATTTACCTCCAATGCTTCTTAATTGATCTTTTGCTAATTCAAAGCTTTCACCATCTAATCCAGTCACATTTTTACTTTCTTTTTCCAATGCAGCAATACCTGCATCTAGTTGTTTAAGGGCTTCTGGTTTATTTTTGTTTTCATAGGCCTTTATGGCTTGTTCAAAATACATGTCTGACGTTCTTGGCAACGGACTAACCACAGTTTCTTCAATGACCGTGTCCATATTTGCTTCTTTTTCTTTACACCCAACAAATGCAAGGGCAATAAAGAGAATTGATAACAGCTTGATGGTTTTCATAATATGAGTTTTTATAGTTAATTGTTATTATTGACTTATTCCAAACAAATTTATGGTCACTTTATATCATTTCTTGCTACTTAGGTAGCAGTTGGACTAATATTTCATAAAAAAAAGAGGCTCCCTTCTAGGCAACCTCTTTCCAATCTAACCAACCATTAAAAATGAAAAACAATATTTTAATACATCATCGGATACATTCTCGGAACATATTCTGGTTGGTACTTTTTAAAATGTTCCAAGGTTTTATTGGCATGTGCTTCAGCTCGGTTATTCCAAACCTTTAATTCTTCTTTTAGTCTTTTGCCCTCAGTGTCTAATTTTTCGGCTTCTTTTTTTGAATCGCCTTCTAGTTTTTTGGTACCAGCTTCAAGACTTTTGAGGTGGTAGTCTAATGAATTGTCAAATCTATAATCATTAACTTTTTCAGGCTCTGTTAACATATAAAAGTTCTCGGAAGCCAAATAGGGATGGTTGACATTGATTTCGGCATTGGCAATCATGTTGCAGAGCACCTTTTCATCCACTTGTTGTCCATTTTGGATTTCTTTAGCGATATCTGTAAGATGTTTAATACTGATATTTAACTCCTCCTTAAATTCTGAACCTTTTGTTTTGGCCTCTTCAGTCAATTCATTTGCTCCAGTAGCAATGAGGTCTCCTGCTTTTTTATACTCTTTATTGCTATATGCTGAAAGCGCTTCGCCAAAAGATACATCTGATTTATTAAGCTGCTCTGTACCATTTTGGTCACTTATAACACCGATGTTCTCATCAGCTTTTAAGCTTTCATTACTATCTATATTTTCATTAATTTTTTTACATCCAATAAGCAATGTAAAAAAAAACATGAATGTTAAAATTTTTAGTGCTTTCATTTCAGTTAGATATTAAAAAAAATGCGCCATCATAGTTTACGAACAATGGCGCATTTTCGGCAGTTTATTATTTACATTCTTTTAGATCTGTTCAACATTTTACCCTCAGCATCAGTATAGATGTGTTTTTTCTTTCCGTCTTTCGTCATTGTAAATCTATAGCGCTCTTTTTCTTTGCCATGGATGTAATGTGACATGTGGTAAGAATCTTTTGAAATTACCCATCCTGGATATTCTTGGGCTAAGGCTTTTGATATAGCTGCTGGTGGGGCCACATTTTTAAGATTTTCAACAGTATTCAATAATTTTCCTTCACTGTTATAGGTTGCGATAAGCGTTTTACCTTTTCCAGTTAATGAAATTTGATAGGTGTCGACATCATCATAATCGAAATCATCATTGACATATACATCCTCTTCTACATATTCAATAGGCAAGGCGGCGAATTCTTCGACAACAAAGCCTGGAAAATCAACATCAACAGATTCTAGAACTACTGTTGGCACTTGTTCTTTTTTAAGTTTGGCCTTAAAAACAATATCATCTTGTGCAAATGCTGAGCTGGTTAGACCCAAAATAAATAAACCGATTAAAAAGTTTTTCATGGCGATAAATTTTAGTTATTAATAATTAATTTTAATTCTTGACTCTATATTTTGATTTTAAAGTGAATCTATCATACTTACTATCAGCTAACTGCTACTTAAGTAGCAGTTTTATCTATAAAAAAAGAGGCTACTAAAAAGTAACTCTAATGTTAGTGGAGTGCTTGAAATAAATAGATCGCATTAAAATCACATGGCATAGACTCGATCATAATTGCTGTATTCTGTTTGGTGTTTTTTGAAATGCTCATCTGCTCTTTTTGCATGATCTTCAGCACGTTTTTTCCATGCCTCAAATTCTTCTTTTAGCTTTTTGCCTTCAGCACCAAGTTTCTCACCTTCTATTCTTGCTTCGCCTGTTAGTTTTGAAGTCCCTGCCTCAAGACTTTTGAGATTATAATCTAAAGCATTTTGCAAATAATTTTCTCTTAACCTTGCTTTTGGTGTCAATACATACACATCATCGGTTGCCAAATAGTTATGTGCAATATTGATTTCGGCGTTGGCAATGGCTTCTTTCAATCCTTCAACCGAAATATCAAAATTACCATCCAATTTGCTTGCAATATTTCTTAATTGGTCTTTTGACATATCAAGATTGGCTTTGTTAAGTCCAGAAACGTCCTTACTTTCTTTGTCCAAAGCCTCAATACCTGCGTCTATTTTTTTCTTTGCTTCGACTTTATCGGCATTTTCATAAGCGTTGATGGCTTGTTCAAAATACGTGTCTGATGCTCTTGGTATGGCCTTAACCACGGTTTCTTCAATAACCTCATCTGTAACTACATCAGGTTGCTTTTCTTTACAGCCGATCAGTGATAAGGCTATAAGTAAAGCTGGTAATAGTTTAATAGTTTTCATAATATTCATATTTTTTAGTTAATGATTTTAATTCTCTACATAAAGGTATTCTCACTTTATATCACTGACTGCTACTTAAGTAGCAGTCGTGTTTTTTTTCATAAAAAAGAGGTTACTTTATAGGCAACCCCTTTCTCAAACTAACCAACTTTTATAATAAAAAAACAAATTTATTGTAAAGGATACAGTCCCCAGGTATAAACATTCTCTGGTTGATATTTTCTGAAATGTTCTTCGGCATTTTTAGTATGCTCCTGAACACGTTCGTTCCAAGCTTCAAATTCTTCCTTCAACTTTTTGCCTTCCTCCTCTAACTTTTTGCTTTCTTTTTTTGCATTGCCTTCCAATTTTTCAATCCCTGTTTCAAGATTCATCACATTACGATCTAAAGATTCATGCAATCTTGCTTCATTTGCTTTTTCTGACTTCATCATGACAAGTTCATTGTCAGACATCAAATACTCATGATTCACATTAATTTCGGCATTGGCAATCAGGTTGCGCAGGGCTTCTTGGTTAACATTTTTTCCGGCTTGAAGCTGATGTGCGACATCAGTAAGATGTTTTAGATTCGTATTTAATTGATCATTGAATAGTGCTCCTTTGGCTTCGGCAGTCAGCTCTTGTACTCCAAGCAACACATGTTCTCCGGCAAGCCGGTATTCCTTTTTTTTTAAAGCCTCAAATGCCTTGAAAAAAGCGACGTCAGATTTGTTGGGTAATTCCATGTTGTTTTCACCCCGTACGACCGCAACTTTTGCTACACTTTTTTGATCTTCGCTCTTTTTGCAACTTACAAAACAGCCTATGACACTTATTAAAATCAGAAATTTCAGAGTTTTCATTTCAATTTAATATTACAAACACACCGTCATCATTTAAAGATGCGCATGTATTTCAATAGTTTAATTATTACATTTTATGGGCTCCTTTCAAAATGACACCATTGGCATCGGTATCGACATGTTTTTTTTGTCCATCTTTAGTGAGCACAAATCTATAACGCTCTCTTTCTTTTCCGTGGCTGTGGTTAGACATATGGTAGCTATCTTTTGAAATAGTCCATCCTGGATATGCTTTAAGTAAAGCTCGCTGAACAGCTAAAGGCGGTGTCACATTTTTAAGATTTTCAACAGTAGACAATAACTTACCTTCACTATTATAAGTTGCAATAATCATTTTGCCATTTCCTTCCATTGAAACTTGATAGGTGTCAATATCAGCATCCACATCATTATTAACGTAAACATCCTTTTCAACATACTCAACTGGAGACGCTGCAAATTCTCTTAAAACATACCCTGGAAAATCAACGTCAATAGCTTCTAAAACTACAGTTGGCACTTGTTCTTTTTTAAGAGTTTCCTTAAAAACAATGCCGTCTTGAGCAAAAACCGAGCTGGTCAGGCCCAAAAAACATAAACCAATGAAGAAATGTCTCATCGCGAAAAATTTTAATTGTTAGTAATTTATTTTAATACTAACATAAAACTACCATCCTTATTATCAGTAAAATGCTACCTAAGTAGCACTTCTATAGTTTTAACAAATTATTCACAATAAAAAAAGGCCATCCTTTTCAGAATAGACCCAGCGCGCTATACTTATAAAAAACTTAATACTTTCCAGAAACTTCGTCCAATAATAACTTTAAATCCTTAATGCTTATACTCTTGCGATGAATATCCAACATGCCTGCTTTCTTGAAAACTTGTATTTGCCTATTGACAACCGCTCGTGTAGAGCCAATCATGTTTGCAATTTCATAATTGGACAAGTCATTGATAAGCTGTAGTTGCTGAGAAGATTCATTGACATTGGAAAGGATTAGTTTTGCAAGTCTGGTGGGAATGTCTGAGAGCACATTATCGGTAAGATTGACTTCTAACATTCTCATACATCTACCAAGATATGGCAACAGCGTTTTGTTGATTTTCGGATGGCTTTCTATCCAATCGCGCATCAAATCGATGGGTGCATAAAGCACTTCTACATCATCAATTGTTTCAAAATTCATGGAATGTTTTAAACCATCCAAAAGCGAAACCACGTCAAAAACATCATTTTGGGTTAAAAGAAAAACAGTAAACTCCCGTCCGTTCTCAATATCAATTTGATACATTTTTAATCGGCCGGAAATGATAATAAAAAATTTATAAAAGGTTTGATCTCCATAGAAGAATTCTGAATTCTTATTCCATTTTTTTAATGATAGACAGCCCATTAATGACTCCAATGTTTCATCATCTAAATTCTCAAACAGTGGATTTATCCGAAGTTTATTGAGACAATACTCGTAATGCGGGTCGTTTGCAGTCATTCTATCTTCTTGTTAGTACTGTTAATCCTCTAAAAACGCGTTGTCCTTTTCAGATGTTCCACTTTAAAAAACATCCATAAAGTTGTTAAAGCGCATCTACGCACGCGCCTTGACTATTGACAATCACACTATTAACTCGACATTGTTTCGTATAAATTTAACGAATTAAATCTTAACATTCGAAGTATTCGAGAGCGAATGCATCTGAGATGTATTTTTAATATTCATTTGATATGCGATAAACATGAAATACACAAAATAAACAACTTGAAACAGCCGTTGCCAAAGTCCTTTATAAGGAATTGTTTGAGGCGTCCATTCAAATTTTGCAGATAGAAAAAGGAGCATAAAAGCAATTCCTAATACCGAAATAAGCATCGTAAAATACCGTTTGGTTTTACTAAAAAAGAATAGCATAACCATTGGAAAGAGCACCAAAGCCACATCGCCAATACCACTAAAAATATCATGGCCTATATTCATCCAACTGACTTTTGATTTAGAGGCATCCAAACTAAATAGGCCTGCTCCCATTCCTTGACCGAAACCATAAAGCACAAGCAACAAAGTGGCCATCTTGCTTTTATCAAAAGAATGATTAAAAGCCTTAAAAAATCCGAAGGCAAATAAGACGAACAAAATTGTAAAAATGACACTCCCAATTTTAACGAGATGATGGGTTGGACTTTCAGGATTACCCAAATAACTTATAGATTGAGAAATCGGAGAATAGCCTGGGTTTTTTGAAGCGGCATAAAACTCAATTATCAACTCCATAACGCAAGCCATAACGCCTGCAATAGCTGCCATACCAATCCATTTTATTTTCATTAGATTACTCTCGTTGCAATTATTTTTTCTTGTTTGATAATACCGTGCCGTCCGTATTTACTTTTACAATGTGCTTTTTTCCTTTTTTAGGTTTCACATAAACTCTGTAAATTGGTGTTTCACTACTGGGGACAATGACTTTTTGAATATCGTCTACTATTTTAATGATTTGGCCTTTAAATGCATCTGCAATGGCTTCCGATACTTTTTCAGGTAATGCATCCACCTTAGCATGGGCAACAATGAACATTCCATCCGTCCTAAAGGTTGCTGTCCAGTTGGTATTATCTTTTGTAAAAAAAATATAATATTCAGTGGCCGCGAGCGGATCTTTCAATCCAAGTTCTTTTGTATCATCAGGCACATGACTTGTTTCAATCGCCGTGGCGCCATTCATATCATCGGTTGGATATAAAACATCAGTCGTTAAAGGTTTGTAAGAATTATTATTTTTCCACGACGAAATTTCAGTGTTCGGAAATTGCGCATGGAATGCCTTTTCTACCGCTTTGGGAAGGCTTTGCGCTGTCATTATTGATGCCGCGCATATCATTAGAATGATTAAGATGGCTTTCATTTTTTCTTTTTTTAGCATTATTGTCCGATTAAAGTTGCGTTGATCAACTGAGAATAGTCATAAATAAAGGTCTTCCAATGTTTTTGATCCTCAATCTCCTTCATTTCGAGGTTTTTTGAAAACTATTGCTAAAACATCATAACCCATTCTAATTATGAATTTCACAGCCCTTATTTTCAATTAATTACGAGTTTAGTCTCTGTTCTTGATTCTATCAGCGAAGCGGCGGTTACTGAGCTTGTCGAAGTGTCTTAATTCTTTTCCGGACAATCGTGATTTTTTAGATGTCTTCACTCTGTTTCATCACTTTGCCCAATACTCGGGTTAGATTAATCAAATCCAAATCGGTATCATAAACCGCATACACTTTGACCCAATAGGGATTGAATTTCTCCTTAAAAGACCTCAAACTCTTATAATGGCCAAACTGTTTTATTTTTTCGTAGGCCAGTTTTAGGGCCTGTTCTTGGATGTTTTCTGGTTTGTCGATGCCAGACAAGGGCACCATTCCCAAACTGATGGTTTTAAATCCTTCAACTTTGTAATATTGCATCATTTCAACAAACAGAAAATCCATCGTTCCGCTTGGCGCATCTGCCGTTTTTCGCATTAAATCAAAATTAATTTGCCCTTCTACACTACTGTCGACAATATTAACAAAGGCCACTATTTTATGTTCGCCGTTTTCAATGGTTAAAATGGTTTGTTGTTTTAGCTCATGGGCATTAAACACACCTTGTGAAAAGTAGAGCTCCGTCCGATCCAAGTCTTTCAACCAACTATCGGAAACAAAAGCCAGATGTTGCAAATAGCCATCCGATTGCGGCGCTGGGTTGACCTTAAAATAAAACCCTGCCTTTTTAAGTTTATTAATTGAATTACGCATGGATTTCCCATCGTCGCCTTCTAAGTTGAAGGTTTCAAGATCTACAAAGGCATCTTCTCCTAAAAACAATTTTTTTTTGCCCAGAGCCTCATAAACTTTTAAAGATTGTTCAGGAATTCGGTAATAAATGGCGTTGAGGTTTTTTGATAACATTGCACTTTCAAATTCTTTAATTCTCTCTTGAATCACCTCTGACGAATGACTTTTTAAAACAGGATTCTCCAATACCACCGCATAACTTGCCGTGGTCTTGTAGGATACAAATCCGTCGTCATTTTGAAAAAAATAGAAGTTTTTATCGCCATAAGTCTTAAAATAATCTAGTGATGAATCGCCAAAATCCTTGACCATTTGCTTAGCTTTTTCAATACTAGCAGCATCCACCAGATTCGGCTGCTTCAGTCGCTTGAAAATCAACCAAAAAAAGTAAAGCAAACTTGATACGCCCAAAAGATTAATACTGGTTAAAAAATAGCGTCCAAAAGCCGTTACTGGAAGTAAATCGCCATCAATAAGCACCGCCGCTTTCAAGGTTTCAATAATAGAATCGCCCATTGTGAAGTTGACATTAAAATGGCGTTTATCAAGAAAATAAAACCCAATGACGCCATAAATGATAACAGACGTCATAAAAACCAATCCATTTTCTAACTTTAGATATTTTAATGGTATCGATTTTATATAATAGGATTTACGCTGATATAAAAGCACGCCGATGGCAAAAGACGCCAAGATAGACTCCTCATAATCAATCCCTTTAACAAGATGTCCTACCAAAGACAAAATGGTCAGTAAAAGTGCCAAATAATAGGAGTTTTTATAGCCTTTGATGAGTGTTACCGCCGTAAACATTAAAATGACACCAATAACAAGCACTGCATTATTGGATAGTTCAATGACATCAAAAGGTATAAAATCCTTTAAAAGCTTTAGGCGCGAAACCAATGCAGGCGTCAATGCAGAAAGAATGTTGACAATACCAAGAAACAATAATAAAATGGGTGCCAATAGCTGCATAAAAAGCCCATCTTTCTTAAACAATAGCGCAAAAACACCAAGAAGCATCACGCTCCAAAACTCGAAAAAACGAAATAAAAACACCACAGAAAGTGCAGAAACAGCATCATAATTGAACAATGTGAGCGCATAGGTCAAGGCCAGTTCAATGGCTCCAATTCCTTTTAAAAACGGAGAACTCAGCAAAAGAATAAGCACCAAGGCATAGCCAATAACCGCCACTATTAATGATGGTGTTAAACCCAAAGCGCCCATGGCGATGTACAAATGCGCAATCCCGATAACTTCAATAACGCAGGAAAATAACAGGACTTTTAAAAGCTCTAACTTATTGAGAGTTTGCTGTTGTAAATCATCAATGATTTTGGCAACTTCTGGTGCTTTATGTTCTATGAATTTAAAAACAAAGCCTTTCTTAATAAGGCTTACTATAAGATAGGTAAGCAGTCCAAAAACCACAAGTAAACCAAGAATTCCATAGACCATATCTTTCTTGAGATCGCCTTTTAAGAACAACATCAAAATTGCTGGCAGCGCCACCAAAATGCTAGAGACTATAGAACATATAGAAAACAACGTGGAAGCGTAATAAATAGAGCCTTTTTCAATGCCTTGCTTTTCTTCAATATCCTTATTAAAAAACAAAACATTCGTAATCGTACCAGCGGGAATAAACACACTGATAAAATTACGTTTGAGATAAAGCAACATCGCCACTTTAAAAGGAATCCGTTTTTGAATGGCTTTAAAACTATATTGATACATCCAACCCTGAACTGCCACAAATAAAAACACTAATAAAACGCCCACAATAAACCATAAAATCTTTGCTTGCATTAGGACTTGTTTCACTTGAGTAAGCTCAGTGCGTTCGTGTTTTACAAAGTAAATCGCCAGTAAAACAGAAAATACCCCAAGGGCTATTTGCAAAATAAGTTTCCAATGTGATTTAACAAGCTTTAAACGGACTTCCATGTTATTCTCTGGTATTTTTCCAAATGACATTACTGTAAGGATAAGGAATTTCAATACCTTCCTTGTCAAAGCGTTCTTTGATGTTTTCCAACAAATCACAGCCCATGACATAGGCATCTCCAGGATTGGCCGCCCAGGTCCAAGCCCGCAAAGTGATGGAGAATTCCCCTACCGCAATCACACGAATTGGTGCAATGTCGGTATCCATTTTTTTGTTGAGATATTTTCTATGATCTATAAATAAAGGATGGGTTACCACTTCCTCCTTCATAATGGCTTTGGCCTTTTTAATATTGGCCGTATAAGAGATACTTATTTCCACCCATTGGCAACACATGTCATCGGCAAAGTTGGCATTGACAATGACCTCATTGCTCATGATCGAGTTAGGGATAATCACGCGTTTGTTTTCATAATTCTTGATGATGGTATGTCTCAAGGTAATATCTTCAACCACACCGCTATTTGACCTCACGGTTACCCTGTCTTTTAAGCGGTACGGTTTTGTGACGACGATCATGATGCCACTGATTAAATTTGACAGCACTTGCTGGGAAGCAAATCCAATAACAGCCACCAAAACTCCTGCACCCGCTAATATGGTTGTGGCAATATGCTTTAAATTGGGAATCATGAAAATGACAAAGCTCAACCCCACCATAATGATGACAAACCCAAGAGCACGTTGCAAAAACTTTAAATTGGTGGCGTCAAAATCGTCATCGGTCATGTGTTTTTTAATCCCTCGTCCTATCATTCGGTTAAAGCAGAAATAGACAATTATGGTAATCACAATAATGCTGATTACATGCGTTAAAAGAAATGTGTCTTGCCTTAAACTTTCTAAAAACGATTTCATCAACTTTAATTTATTTTCTGTTTTTCATCCACGTATCCAAAGGCTGCAATCCAACGTTAATAACAAGCACTAAAGCCGTACTAATCAATGTTTCCAAAAAATATCCAGAGGCCGCCACACAACCGATAGCTGCGCTGCACCAAATGGTAGCTGCCGTGGTCAATCCATGAACGCTAAAACCTTCTTTAAAAATAATACCAGCTCCCAAAAAACCAACTCCTGAAACCACTTGCGCGATAATTCGGGTCACATCCACATCGTTGGAAAAATGATCGAACTGAATGGATAACATCGTGAAAATCGCGCCGCCCATGGCGACCAACATATTGGTTTTTAGTCCCGCAGATTTATGTTGCCACTGGCGTTCAAACCCTATAAAAAGCCCAGCCAAGGCTGCGGCGCTAAGCCTTAAAAAAAATTCAGTTGACGTCATCATCAGTAAAAGTTGGTTTTTGATTTTTCTATGCTATTATGAAATCGTCGCACCAAAGAGATAACCAATTAAAGCGGTCATTCCCATAGCCACTGTACCCCAGAAGGTAATCCTAACTACCGCTCTTGCTATATGAGAACCTCCGGCTTTTGCAGCAATGGCACCTAAAAAAGCAAGAAACAAGATTGCCGCACAATATTGTATGTATTCCATAAATTGTAAGGAACCAAAAACGGCTACTAAAACCGGCAACAATCCACCGAGTGTAAAAGAAGCACCCGATGACAATGCTGCTTGTAAGGGATGGGCTTGTGTAATATCATTGATGCCCAATTCATCTCTGGCATGTGCCTCAAGGGCATTGTGTGCCATTAATTGTGTGGCTACCTCTAAAGCTAACTGACTCTCCAAACCTCTTTGTTTGTAAATGTTGGAGAGCTCTTGTAATTCTTCTTCCGGGGCGGTTTTCAATTCATTTTCTTCACGCTCCAAATCCGATTTTTCAATATCCGATTGTGAACTTACCGATACATATTCGCCAGCAGCCATTGAGAACGCTCCTGCGACCAATCCTGCCAGACTTGACAAAATGATGGTTTCTCGTGTAGAACTTGCGGCTGCCACACCAATAACAATACTAGCAACCGACAGAATCCCGTCGTTAGCACCTAATATAGCAGCTCTTAACCAATTACTGCGCGTCCCGAAATGTTTTTCATATTGCATTTTAAATGGCTATGATCGTTTTACTTTGGATACTATACTTCAAATGGTTTTTATGGCAATAAATCATGTTTATGATGTTTGAAATAGTCTCTAACGAAAGCATGTTCTTGGTGCTCCGACATTTTATCTGCCTGCATGACTTCAAATTTTATTTTTGAAAAACGATGATCGGCTTCTAAAATGTTCAATAACTCAACTTTTGCATCCGTAGGTCCGAACAATAATACATGATCATATTTTCTGATGTATTCCGCAATTTCTTTGTAATACTCAGATTCTTCGTGCTGATCCTTATTGTGCATTATTCTTTCGCTTTTCAGCAAAGTTTTTTCTTTTTCCTCATAAGTGGAATCTGAAGTCAAGACCTTTGAAACCATAGGTTCAGAATTTTCTATTAAGTGGGCATGTGCATGATCCATCCAAATGCCCAATTTATTTGTTGTTGTCATTAGTTTTCAGTTTTTATTTATGATTAATTTTATTGGAATGTCATATAGAATTTCGCACATAAAAGCCTTATAACGTTTATAAAGATTCAATTTCTCATCAATTTATAAATTGTCTTTTGAAGCCTAATTAATGCTCTAAGAAGCTTTTAAAAATCACTCTAATAAAGGTAGATTTCTGTAGAGCGTAAGAATTATAAAGTCTGAGATATTATTTACAATATTCTCACTAAGCCTCCTTAAACCATCTGAATCAACAATTGATATTTGTTTTTTTATCTAAAAATTATTGTTGCCCGATTAAAACTTGCAGTAATTCTCGTAACCTTCTATACATAGAGGTTTTTAAAGTTTGTTCAACTATAAGTTTCTATTATTTTTTATTACAACGCTTTTAAAAAAGAAGATTTGGAGCGGGTCTTGAATTTTAAAATCAACGCCTTCAAGTCTTTACAGCACAAGTCTATTTTCTATGTTCTATCAATGAAATGGTCTTGGTTCTTTATTGGACAATAGGGTTTAAAAATATAAGTGACATCAGCGTGATTAGCGACGCATTTTAACAGCGGCTTGTTTCAAAAAAAGATGTTCTAGCTTTATAAAAACTTCAGAAGCAAAAGCACGTCGTTTAAATTCTATTTAAAACTCATAAACTTGTGAGTTTATCGCGGTTAATTTAGCATATAATAGACGGCTACACCACATAAGTAACTGATCAAAGCGACCAGCGAAATTTTCTTTAAATACCACATAAAATCAATCCTGAATATGCCCATAATAGCAATTCCTGCTGCCGAACCAATGATTAAAATACTACCGCCAGTTCCTGCACAATAGGCCAATAGGTCCCAGAATGCGTGGTCCACTGGATAGGTTTCTATGGAATACATTCCCATGGCACCCGCCACCATCGGTACATTATCGATAATAGAAGATAAAAGGCCAATGAGGATATTAACAGTATAAATGCTTTTAAAATTAGCGTCTAAAATGCCTGAAAGCTGTGCTAAATGTCCTGAGGTTTGTAAAGCGGCAACGGCGATTAATATTCCTAAAAAGAATAAGATACTTGTGCTATCCACACGCTGTAAGACGCCTGAAATTGATAAGGCTTTTTTGTGTTTATGCTCCTTATTCTTATGCAGAATTTCAGTTAAAATCCAAACAATGCTCAATCCAAACAATATCCCCATAAACGGAGGTAAATGGGTTAAGGTTTTAAAAACTGGAACAAATAACAAAACCCCTAATCCAATATAAAACACCAAGTATTTCTCCAAATGACTGACGTTAATTTCATCTTCATCCTTTGATCCTAAAAAGTCAGTCTCGATAACTCCTTTCATTTTAAAACTAAAAATAATCAACGGCACAATAACAGCGACCATGCTTGGGATAAAAATATGGGTTATGATATTAAGCGCCGTAATCTGCCCACCAATCCAGAGCATAATTGTTGTAATATCTCCAATGGGCGACCAAGCGCCACCAGCGTTGGCAGCAATAATCATCATCGATGCAAAAAGCCATAAATCGTTTTTATTTTTTACCATTTTTCTTAAAACTGCAGCCATAACAATGGAGGTTGTCAGATTATCCAACAAAGCCGATAGAAAAAATGTTATTAGAGTAAGTGCCCATAGTAAATGAGCCTTCTTGGTTATCTTAATTTTGTCTGTTATAATTGTAAATCCGCCATGGGCATCCATTAATTCAACAATGGCCATGGCCCCCAATAGAAAGAATAGGATTTCTGAAATTTCGCCAATATGTTCTAATAATGCATCAGACAGAAATTGATATGCCGTGGTGGTATCTAAATCTGGAAAAATACTAGGATGTCCGAAAATTAATAAGGTCCAACACAAAACTCCCAACAGCAATGCGGTAGCCGTCTTGTTAATTTTGATATTGTGCTCTAAAGCGATGGCAAAATACCCTAATACAAAAACGATTATAATGGCCGTGTACATGTTTTCTCTATTTAATTAAGTCACGTATCCGTAGGTTTCATTTGTAAGCGGCACTTAATTCATACCGTTTGAGACGTTAAATATTTAGTGCTGACACTACTCAAAATTAAATGGGACACTTAAATTGTAATGCTACCTAAGTAGCATTCCTACATTATAATTGAGTCTAATTTTGCCGCATGAGAAGCATGTTAAAAAATGATAGAATTATAGAACTTTTTAAACTTATAATAAATCTACAAAAAAGAAAACACTTGCTTAAATCAGAACTGATTAAAAGGATAAAACAAGAGTTTATCCGATTGTATTTGCTTTTTTATTTATCTTGTAGTAAAACTAGATCTAATGTCTCATCTCATAGCTCCTTCAATTCTTTCGGGCGATTTTGCCAATCTGGGCAAGGACATTGAAATGCTCAATAATAGCGCTGCCGACTGGATTCATGTGGACATTATGGATGGCGTTTTCGTTCCCAATATTTCCTTTGGTTTTCCTGTTATTAAGGCCATAAAAAAGCTAGCCGCAAAACCGCTTGATGTGCATTTAATGATCATAAAACCTGATCGCTATATCCATCGATTTAAAGAGGCTGGTGCCGATAATTTAATTGTTCACTTTGAAGCCTGCACCCACTTACACCGCACCATTCAAACTATTAAACAGGAAGGCATGCGAGCAGGTGTTGCGCTTAATCCGCATACAGCGGTCAACAATCTCGAAGCCATTATTCACGATGTTGATCAGCTCATGATTATGTCGGTAAACCCTGGTTTCGGTGGACAGAGATTCATAGAACAGACCTATCAAAAAATTGAACTTGTCCGTAATTTAATTGAGAAAACGGGTGCCAATACAAAAATTGAAGTCGATGGCGGCGTGAATTTAACAAACGCTCCAAAACTGCTCGCGGTCGGTGCTCATATCCTGGTATCAGGTAGCTTTATTTTTGGATCCGTCAATCCCATGGAAACTATTAGCGCTTTAAAAGGAATATCTTGAATCACTAAGAAGTAGTATTCCTTAATCAAACCATTAATGGTTATATTCTTTGAACCATTCAGGCATTAAGAATATTAAGATGTCATATTTTTAACCGACCCCTTAATGCCCTTAATCCCTTAATTTTATTCTTAATGGTTAAATTCTTTGAACCATTAAGGCATTAAGAATATTAAGATCTCATATTTCTAACCAAACCCATAATGCCCTTAATCCTTTAATTTTTTCTTAATGGATATATTCTTTGAACCATTAAGGCATTAAGATTATTTAGATGTCATATTTCTAACCAAACCCTTAATGCCCTTAATCCCTTAATTTTTTTCTTAATGGTTATATTCTTTGAACCATTAAGGCATGAAGAATATTAAGATGTCATATTTCTAACCAAACCCTTCACGCCCTTAATCCCTTAATTTTTTCTTAATGGTTATACTCTTTGAACCATTAAGGCATGAAGAATATTAAGATGTCATATTTCTAATCAAACCCATAATGCCCTTAATAATTTTCTTAATGGTTATACTCTTTGAATCATTAAGGCATGAAGAATATTAAGATGTCATATTTCTAACCAAACCCTTAATGCCCTTAATCCCTTAATTTTATTCTTAATGGTTATTTTCATTCGTAATAATTCATTTTCAGCATCAAGTGGGAATATTATAAATTATAAATCGCGCCTTATAAACCGTTCAAATATCTGAGGGTTATCTTTATAAGGATACTTCGACAGCGTGCAATTTTTATTTGGAAAAGTTCCAAAGATACACACTACTATAAAAAAGATACACACTACTATAAACCAAAATAAAATGAATCAAGACAAACTCATAAAAACTGCGCAAGCCATGGTTACCGGTAACAAGGGCTTGATCGCCATGGACGAAAGCAATCCCACGTGCAATAAACGATTTGCCGCTTTGGATATTCCGCAAACTCCAAAAATGCGTCTGCTTTACCGCGAAATGCTCATCACAACTCCCGGACTTAACGAAGGCATCAACGCCGCTATATTATATGATGAGACTGTTCGGCAAAAACTTTCAGATGGTACGCCATTCGTTAAAGCAGTTAAAAACGCGGGCATTATCCCCGGAATTAAATTGGACATGGGTGCAAAAGACATGGCCGGTTTTCCGGAAGAAAAAATAACTGAAGGTTTGGATGGCTTGCGAGAACGCTTAGCTGAATACAGTGAAATGGGACTTCGCTTTGCTAAATGGCGCGCCGTAATCACTATTGACGACGGAGTTCCCACACGACGCGGTATTGTAAATAACGCCATTATTTTAGCACAATATGCAGCGCTTTGCCAAGAAGCGGGTTTAGTGCCAATCGTTGAACCAGAAGTTTTGATGGATGGCAAACATGATTTAAAAAGGTGTTTTTCCGTTACTGAGCATGTATTACACACGGTCTTTGATCAATTGTACAAACAGCGCGTTTTAACCGAAGGCATCATTTTAAAACCCAATATGGTTTTGCCAGGTTCAAATTGCCAAGACCAAAGTAACACCGAAGAAATTGCACATGCCACAGTGAAGTGTTTAATGCGAACCGTTCCCGCATCGGTGCCAGGAATAGCATTTTTATCTGGCGGACAAACTTCACAACAGGCTTCTGAGCGCTTAAATGCGATGAATGCCAACTATAAATCAGAAATGCCATGGGCACTTACGTTTTCTTTTAGTCGCGCCCTGCAGTATCCTGCAATGGATATTTGGAATGGGAAAGAAGAAAACTCTAAAAGGGCACAAAAAGCATTGCACCATCGTGCCATTTGCAATCGATTAGCCTGCTCTGGAGAATATTCTGAAATACTGGAGAAATCTATTTCATCAGCAAACGAAAGAGATTTAGAGTTTTTATAAAGTGTAAAAGTTTAATCAAAAAACAAGATAAAATGAAAAATACAGATAAAAAATCCGATAAACAAAAACCATCGGATAGCAAAAAAAATAGTCCAGCAAAAGATAAATCAGAAAACCAAGATTTTCCAGGTTATCCACATTATCCTCCATCCGAAGATATTTTCAACAATGAAAAAGAAGTCGATTTAGATCCTGAAGATCTTAAAAAAGTCAAGCATAAAGTATTTAAACCCGGGAAGAAAAACGAAAAGGATTTTTGTGAGGACATGACCGGCGAAGACCTTGACATACCAGGATCCAAAGCTGACGAGAAAGAAAATAATGCCGGAAGCGAAGATGAAGAAAACAATTATTACAGTTTAGGAGGCGACAATCATAAGGATCTTGAGGAAGACAAAGGCGAATAAAACTAACAGTAACAAACTACCATCTAGTTGACTTAGCAACAGTGAAACTTTAGGAAAAAGCCAACCTATTCACTAATTAAAAAACAAAAGTCATGGACATTTATCACGGTTATAATTTTGGAGGAATGCATATCATATGGTGGTTCATCTGGATGATTTTTATTTTCTGGATTTTCTTTACACCCTGGAACATTCCTGGAAACAGAAGAACGAAAGATACCCCACTTGAAATTTTACAAAAGCGCTATGCTGCAGGGAAAATAACCACAGAACAATACTTAGAACAGAAGAAATTATTAGAGAAGGATTAACCAAAACCATTCTCATTTAAGCAAGAACAAGATTCCTCAAATTAACTTTCATAAAAAAATTAACCCGACGAGTTTTGGATGGAAGATGATCATCACTTGATGATTCGCAGCAAAATTATCTTTGAAATTCTAACGAATGATACCACATTTTACAGAGGCCGAAAAAGCAGTTCATTATCCTGAAGATAGAAGATTCCATTTAGGAATGAAACCTTATATGAAGCTGATTTTGCTGGTCTTTTTAATTGGTGTAATCGGCGCGGCATGGCTACAATATTTGGTATTTGGTTTACCGTCCGATCCTTCCGCTGTACTTTCAACGATAACGCCGAACGAAGCTTCAGGTTTCCCCATATGGGTTAACCTCAGTCATTGGGTCAATTTCTTTTTTCTGATGTTGATTATAAGAAGCGGACTTTCCATATTGTTTGACCATCCGCGTTTGTATTGGAATAATTCAAGCGATCCCGAAAAGCAATGGATACGATTTACTCCTTTAAAAATTCCCAAGGATAAATTTTGGACCGCCAAAGAAGATGCCCGTTATATCAGTCCCATTGCGGGTTTGCCAGGTTACAAGCACACCGTGGGAATTGCAAGAGTATGGCATTTTCTAACCGTTCCCTTTTTTGTTTTAAACGGCGCTGTTTTTATTTTTCTTTTGTTTTACACCAATCAATGGCAACGGTTAGTTCCTGTATCATGGCAAATTGTCCCAGACGCTTGGAATGTTTTTGTGCATTATGCCACCTTTAATTTTCCTTTTGAACCCAATGGATTTTATCATTATAATGCCATACAGCAACTCTCCTATTTTGGAACGATATTTATTTTGGCGCCCCTTGCCATGCTCACAGGAATGGCGATGTCGCCTGCCATAGAAAATCGTTTTCATTGGTATCCAAAATTGTTTGGCAACCGACAAAGCGCCCGTTCCATTCACTTTTTAGTATTGATTGCGTTTAGCATTTTTATTATTATCCATATCAGCTTGATAGCGGCCACAGGATTGGTCAGAAACATGAACCACATTGTACTGGGAACTGATAATGCACAAAGTTATACTGGACTTTATATAGGAATAGCCATTATTTTATCAACGATTGCTTTTGCCTTTTTAGCCCATTGGCTTTCATGGCACAAACAACGTTCTCTGCAATACCTGCAAGCATCGATAAACGGACGACTTTGGAAATACACCATCAACCGTTTTAAAGTTAAAAAAAACTATCAGAAAAAGGATATTACGTCTTATTTCTGGCTGAATGGGAAAGAACCGGATTCAGCGGAGTGGAGAAACTTGGCTCAAAACAACTTTGCAGATTACAAACTTAAGATTGAAGGCTTGGTGGAAAATCCAGTAGAATTATCCCTCGCAGACCTAAAACAAATGGGCAAAGATCAAAACATTACCATGCACCATTGTATCCAAGGCTGGTCGGGTATTGCTGAATGGGGCGGATTACCTTTAAGCAAAATCATCGCCTTGGTAAAACCAAATCCAGAGGCAACCACCGTTGCTTTTTTCTCGTTCGGCGAAGGATTATACGGTGGCACCTATTACGATACCCATACACTGGACAATTGCCTGAAACCTGATTCCATATTAGCTTGGGAAATGAACTATGAACCGCTTTCCATTGGACATGGCGCACCATTGCGGTTGCGTGTCGAAAATCAGTTAGGCTATAAGATGGTCAAATGGATAGAACGTATCGAATTTGTAAAATCAGTTAAAGATTTAGGCAAAGGCTTTGGCGGAAAAAATGAAGATGACGAATATTTTGACTTACTGGCAGATAGTTAAAAATCGTAAAGGACATCCTTTTAAAACATATAATTTCAGATAGATTAACGAACACTAAAACATGCACCATGACAACTAATAACACGATGACCACGCTTTCGGAGGTTACCAATTTTCTCAACGACGCAGGATATACGATAGATTTTAATCTAAAACAAAGCTACCTAGAATGCATGAGCACTCATTTAAAAATATTTCCTGGAGAATTTATTGTAGATAAACATTACCGTTTTGAAGGAGAATCAGATCCTGCTGACGAAGCCATTGTTTTTGCCATTTCGTGTCCAAAACACAATTTGAAAGGCGTATTGATTAATGGCTATGGAATTTCCAGTGATAGCATTTCAGATGAAATGATAAAGGCATTAGATGAAAGGAAACACTAAAATCACTCATGTAATTAATTTAAAACTTAAATAAAATGAAAAAAGCTAACATCGGAATTTCCGATAAAAATAGAGAAGCTCTAGCTGAGCAGTTATCAAAAATACTGGCAGATGAATTTTTGCTCTATAACAAAACGCTTAATGCCCATTGGAATGTCGAAGGTCCAGATTTTCATACCGTTCATGTCTATCTTGAAACACTCTATAACAAACAACAGAAAATTGTTGATACCGTGGCCGAAAGGATTCGTGCAATCGGACATTATGCTCCGGGGCAACTTTCTAAATATCTTGAACTTACCCATCTTTCTGAAAAATCTCTGGATAAGAACGATAGCAAATCGCTCTTTGCCGAATTATTGGAAGACCACGAAAGTATCATTATTTTTTTAAGAGAAAATATTAGACCTACTGCCGATAAGTTAAAAGCAGAGGACATCAGCGATTATATTACCGGATTATTGGAATATCATGAAAAAACCGCATGGATGCTTCGGTCCCATTTAAATTAAGAAAAGTTGAAAATAACTTTAAAAAACTTCTATTTAATAGAAAAAGGAGATACACATTAAAGTTATGTCGGCCTATCCGTTTAGAAATATAAAAATGACTTAAGACATTAAGACCTAAGATACTTCGAGAAGCTCAGTGCTGCCCATAAGTGTAAAAAATATTGAAACGACCGACTTTCAACTGAAAATTGTCAGAGTTCTTAATCATACGTCTCAATGTCTTTTGTCATGTAATAATTTTGTTGATGTCCATTAATAGTCATAGTCATGGAAAAAAAGTATAATGACCCAACAGATCTAAGACCAGAAGGCCGACGACTTATGGACGCACCATTGGTAAGCATAGATATTCCTCAATTTAAAAAACAGTTAAAAATGGAGGCCACTTGGCAAACCAGCGACCGAAATGCCATTACTGTTTACAAGACCAATGGTTTACGTATGGTGTTGATTGCTCTTCATAAAGACGCTTTCATGCAAGAACATACCGCCGATGGCATTATAAGCGTACAAGTCCTTGAAGGTGAAATAAATTTCCGTACCGACAACGAATCCATAATTTTAAAAACAGGCCAAATGATTGCCTTGCATGAAGGTTTAAATCATAGTGTAGAGGCCATGGAAGAATCCGTGTTTTTATTGACTTTAACTACAGCTCTGGAAGTTTAAAATTTGTTTACCACATTTAATTCTTCATCAAAAATGAATAAGTCAATATGAAGTAAAATACGATCAAATTTTTTTAAAACAGACTAAAAGTCTGTTGCATTTTTGAAATTTATAGCAAATAATTTATGACCGAATTATCAGTAACCGAGTGAATTTGTGAAAATTCGTGTAATTAGTGTCAAAAAATTTTTAGCTCCCAGTTATTCGGAGAAAGGAAAAGGATTGAATGTACATACTTATCCGACCAAATTCAAACTGGGTTTTTACATAATTTAAGGCTAATAAAAATTCCATTAAAATCATAAAATGATTAAAGAGAAAGCTTTTCTGAAATTGAATGGAATCAACAGTCAAATGGCTGTTGAACGCCTAACAGCATTATGGGCTTTAAACGAATGTGCATTAGGAGGTTTAATGCATGCTTTTAATCTGCCTTTTACTGGAATTCTTGTTGGCGGTATTTCGGTATTGCTCATTACCTTAATTGCTTTTTACACCACTCATATTTGGTCAACATTGCTCAAAGCTTTAACCATTGTTTTATTGATCAAAGCTGGTGTTAGTCCTTATTCGCCAATTACCGCATATGTTGCGGTTTCCTTTCAGGCTTTCTTAGGAATGCTCTTGTATAGCCTGTTTTCTATTAATAAGCTTACAATTATTAGTTTAAGTGCTGTCACTTTTCTGGAATCTGGACTCCAAAAACTAATCACCTTAACTATTATTTTCGGACAATCACTTTGGGAAGCCTTAGATATTTATATGGCTTGGATTGAAAAGCAATTGTCTTTTTTTTCGTTCAATTTAAACAGCAAAACCTTGGCATATACTTTTCTTCTGACCTATTTCATAAGTGGTATTCTAGTAGGTTTTTTAATCATCCGAACTCTGAATTTATTACAGCAGATGCACATCTCGCAGATGGATTTCAAATTAGACATAGTCATTTCGGAGCTTAAATCTCCCAAAAAAAAGAATAAAAAAATCATCTTATATACAATTCTGATGATTGTTGTGCTTCTACCGATTCTGTATTTTAATAATGATTCTCAAGGTTGGCAAAAGGCTGTTTATTTAATAACTCGCAGTACTTTGATTTTAATTGTTTGGTACACTGTATTAGGGCCTTTATTAATAAAATCTTTAAATAAGTCACTTTCAAAAAAACGTCAATTTTATCAAGCAAACGTTCAGAGCATATTAAATATCTTTCCTTCCTTAAAAGCCATTATACATCAATCATGGAAAGACTGCAAACCCTTTAAAGGATGGGACAGACTATCGCAATTCCTGGCAAAAAGTATCGCTTACAGTCTCTATTTTGACCATACGAAAGAATGATTTATATACTCTCTGATCATATCGAAACAGGAAAAACCAATGCCTTGTTAAAATGGTCAGAAGGCCGAAAAGACACCTTTGGAATTTTGACGCCAAGAGACGAAAATAATTACCGCTATATTTTAGATGTGCATACCACAGATAGTTTTAAAATGCAAACAGATTTGGCAACGGCCGATACGATATCTGTTGGTCGTTACCACTTTTTAAAGTCTGCTTTTAAAACAGGAAATAGCATCCTAAAAAAAGCCCTAAAAAACAATAAATCAAGATATATCATCATTGATGAGCTGGGCAAACTAGAATTACAATCGGACGGATTTCACGAAGCAACAACTTTGGCTATAAAAACGACTATTAACAGTAATGCCTTAAATCTCATTTTAATCATCCGAACATCATTATTATCACAAATAATCAAAAAATATCATATTACAGATTACCAATTCATTACGATTAAAGATTTAAACAAACAGTTAGAATTTCCCATAGAAAACAGGAATAAGAAGAATTTTTGAAGCTAAATGACGATGCCAAAAAATTTTAAACCAATAGAAGAAAACAAACAGATGGAGTCAAACCGTTTGTTTAGTGGTATCGCTGAATTATCCCCAGCTTATTTCTCAATGGTTATGGCAACGGGCATTGTATCTATTGCTGCTCATTTATACCATTATTCACTTTTGGCCAGCACACTGTTTTATATTAATGGGATTGCCTATCTCATACTTTGTATTTTATTCATTATTCGTTTTATTTCTTACAAAAAGGAATTTCGATCTGACGTTATTGACGACAGAAAAAACATGGGATTTCTTTCTTTTGTTGCGGCAAGTTGTATCCTTGGTAACCAGTTTTTTTTGATTGAGAATAATCATCAGATGGGGATTTTCTTTTTAATAATAGGATTCTTGTCTTGGATAACTCTTAGCTATTCACTGTTTGCCATTCTTATACAAAAGCGCAAAAAGCAAACAATAAAAGCAATAAGTGGCACATGGCTTCTACTTGTAGTTGCTACGCAGGCAGTTTCCATATTGATTACGCAATTGGAGGAATTTCTGCCATTTTCTCATGAAGAAGTTCTCTTTTCCTCTCTTATGTTATTTTTATGCGGATGCATGTTTTATATCATCATCATAACACTGATCATCTATCGACTTATATTTTTCAATCTACATGCCGAAGAGCTCGGCCCTCCGTATTGGATCAACATGGGTGCTGATGCCATTACTGTTTTAGCAGGTTCTGCTCTCATTATCAGTGCTGAAAAATGGCCTTTTTTAACCGAATTACTTCCTTTTCTTAAAGGATTCACATTGTTGTTTTGGGCTATTGGAACTTGGTGGATTCCGTTGATTTTAATTTTGGGTGTATGGCGACATATTATAAAAAAAGTGCCATTGAGATATAACTCCCAATATTGGGGAATGGTATTCCCTTTGGGCATGTACACCGTATGTACCCTAAGATTATCTGAAGCTATAGCGTTGCCTTTTTTAATGGGTATTTCTTCAGTTTTCGTGTTTTTTGCCATTGGTGTATGGGCGGTTATTTTTATTGGTTTGATTTATACTATTGTTTTAAATGGCATCATAAAACAATAAATTTAAGTCCCAATAAACCTGAGCTTTAGCTCGGGATATAGAAATGTAGAAGAGCATAGGGCTTTAGCCCAACTGTACCAAAATAGGATTTTTTGGCTAAAGCCTTTTACTTTTTATTTTCTGACCTCCAGCTAATGCTGTAGGTTATTCAAAGTTAAAAAACCCAATAACCCCATGCTTTAGCTCGGGGCATAAAAGTGAAGAGGAAAGGGCTTTAGCCCAAACCGTACCCAAGAAATTCTGTATCAAGGCAGACCATTGATAATATCCAAAAGCCAACTTGGATAGGCACCCAACCAAATCATAAATACCGTTAAGAGCATCAATGCCAGACTACCCGCAAGAAGTGAAGAAACTTTGCTCTCGCCTTTTGGGTCCAGTCGTATGGTAGGAACGACATCCTTTTCTTGACGCATCATCACAACAATCACTCGCAAATAGTAATATAAACCTATAACGCTTCCTATCACTAAAGCGATAACAAGCAACCATTGAGATTGCCCTACTCCTGCTGTCAAAACAAAGAACTTACCTGTAAAACCTGCAGTTAAAGGTATTCCGGCCAAGGAAAGCAAGCTCACGGTAAAGGCAAGTGCTAAAAATGGCTTCCTCCAGAACAATCCTTGGTAATCTTCAATATCAATCGCCTCTTCCTCTGATTTGGAAACAAGTGTAATTAATCCAAAAGCCGCCAGGATAGAGATTACATATATTGTTAGATAAAATGTAGCTGCCGGAACAGCCATTTCTCCACCAGCAATGATAGCCACCAATAAATATCCGAAATGAGCAATAGAGGAATACGCCAACATCCGCTTTACGTTATCTTGCAACAACGCTAATAAATTGCCCACTACCATAGAAAGAACAGATAGAATTGCGAATACCCATACAATATTTTCAAATCTATACAGGTCAGCCAATATAAAAAACCTTAATAATATGGCTACAATGGCTCCCTTGGCAACTGATGCAATAAATGCACTTATCGGCGAGGAAGCGCCTTCATAAATATCTGGTGTCCACATATGGAAAGGAACAGCCGCCAACTCAAATCCGATACCTACAATCATTAAGGCAATTCCGGCAATCAGCATCACCTGTGACGTGCCTGTTAAATCGGAAGAAATTGTTGACAATGCGCTGAAGGACATCGTGCCAGAAGCAGCATAAACCAAAGCCATTCCCAACAATAAAAATGCTGCTGCCAAAGCGGCGAGAATCAGATATTTCAATCCGCCTTCAATGGCTTTTTCTCTTTCTCTATAGTAAGCGATGAGCGTATATAAGGAGATACTCAAGATTTCCAAACTCACAAAAAGGGTTATAAAATGTGTACTAAAAACCAACATTCCCGCACCCAAACTCGCCAACATCAATAAGAGATAGAACTCTTCTTTTCTTTTTTCTGGATAAAAATCTCTCAAACTGATATAACTAAAAATGGCCACAACAAAAGTGGTTAACAAAATCAAGGCCAGGTAATAATAACCAAAAGCATCAATAATAAAAAGATCACTGATAGCATAAGATGTCTCAGGCCAACTCATAAATACCGCGATCAGTGAAGCCAGCAAAATAACCAAGGTCAATGCAAATGTCAAAACATGACGGCGCCGCATAGCGATTAAAAGCAGAGTCAAAAGAATTCCTCCGCATAGAATCACAACTGGCAATAAGCTGGTTATATCTTGTTCTGACATGTCTTATTCAGTTTTGATTGATTTAATTTTTTGAGCCTGATTTTCCTTTTTCACATCCATAGATTTTTCATTCAGAAAGTCTCCCCCATTATAAACGGTATTTTTATCGATACTTCCAAGTTCTTCCTTTTCGCCTGACTTCGACATCCTAACTTCCTGAATCATTTTTTGCACCGGAACTTCAGACATACGCAATACCGATGAAGGATACCAACCTAACCAAAGAATGACACCCGTAAGAGAAAGCATGACGATCATTTCACGCACCCCAAAATCTGGAATCACCCAGACTTTACGTTCTTCTTCGTAAAATACTTTCTGAATGATTCGAAGTGCATAGGCTGTAGCTGTTATAAGAACCATGGTCGCGATGATGGTCAGCACTTTAAAAGGCCCTTGATAAGACCCAATCAGAATTAAAATTTCTGCAATAAAATTTCCAAGTCCTGGTAATCCCATGGAAGCCATTACAAATACCAACCCCATTGTTCCCATTCTAGGAACCTGACGCCACAGTCCTCCCATTTGAGCCAAATCTCTGGTATGGATGCGATCGTAAAGAGATCCTGCGATAATGAACAGTGCACCGGTACTGACCGCATGAACAATCATCTGCATGACAACGCCCTGCATAGCCATCTCATTAAAAGAATAGATGCCTAACAAAATAAAACCCATATGACTGACACTGATATAGGCCACTAGCCGCTTAAAATCGGTTTGCGCGAATGCGAGTTTAGCGCCATATAAAATACTGATAACGCCTAATAAAACTGCCAGAGGTGCAAGCTGATGAGATGCCTCTGGAAATAATGGCAAGGCAAATCGTATCAAACCATAAGCACCAGTTTTTAGCAATAAACCTGCAAGGATCACGCTACCTGCAGTAGGTGCTTGGGTATGCGCATCGGGCAACCAACTATGGAGCGGCACGGTAGAGAGTTTAACGGCAAAAGCAACTACAAAACCAAGCATGAGTATAAAAGCTGTTCCCTTCGGAATAACAGTACCCAACAACTGTTCGTAGTCAAAGGTATATACATCCGTATTTTGTCCGTGGATAAAATATAATCCCAAAATACCAAGAAGCATCAACAAACCACTTGCTTGTGTGAACAGGAAAAACTTTTTACCAGCATAAATTCGATCTTCATGCCCCCATATACTGATCAGAAAATACATGGGCACTAGCATCAATTCCCAAGAGAAATAAAATAAAAACAGATCCAAGGCAAGAAATACCCCTGTAATTCCCGCCAATTCTAAAAGCAGATTAAAATGGAAAAAACCGACCCTTGTTTTTATTTCCTTCCATGAGACCAATACGCAAATCACACTCAAAAAAGAAGTCAGTAGTAACATCAGCAAGCTCAGTCCATCCATCCCAAGTTTAAACTGAATACCAAAAGATGGCATCCAATTCCCGGTATAACTAATAATCCATCCCTCACTATCGATACCTGAATCATGTCCAAGCCATAACCACAGTGTAATCCCAAAATACACAAGTGTCCCAACAAGACTAATCAACTTAGGAAGAAAAGTGCTCCATCTGCTTGCTAGCCAAGCCAGCAAACCTGTTCCTATCAACAATATGAGGATCCAAACGAGTATCATGGAAAAAAGATTATGGTTAATATAAGTATTGCTCCCGTCGCTATAATCATGGCGTACCAACGTAACTGGCCATTTTGAGTAGCACTCAATAAGACGTTTAACTGTCTGGCGATATATGCCAATCCTGTATAAAACTTATCGATAATATCATTTTTATTAATCTTAGACAAAAACACCATGGGCTCTACAATCAGTTTGTCATAAACCAAATCAAAATCCCATCCTTTAAAGAAAAATTGTTGTATTGCATTTCGTTGGGGCACAGCAGCAGGAAACGGTTTGTTAAAAAAGAGTTTGTAAGCTATAAAAACCGCTACCAAAGCAACGACTGCAGATATTATCTGGAAAATCAATTCCGTTGAAGGTTGTAATGACAAAAGTGTGGTTGCCGGTAAGGTCTTTTCTACAAAATTTGAAACTAATGTCAGATGTCCCATATTATCAGGCAATTCGATAAAGCCTCCGGCGAACGAGAAAAAGGCCAAGACCACCAAAGGAATAGTGATCATCCACCCAGGACGATGTGTAGGTTCAGCCTTCGCTTTTCCGAAGAACGTAAGAAAAACCATTCGAAAAGTATAAAGTGCAGTAATAAAAGCACCTACTATTGCAGCCAGCCATAAGCCCTTCGATCCTTTATCACTGGCATAAGCCAACCATATAATTTTATCTTTACTATAATATCCTGCCGTAATTAAGGGCAAAGCAGAAAGAGATGCTGAAGCAATCAAGAACGTCCAGAAAGTTATGGGCAATTTTTTCCACAAACCTCCCATTTTAAACATATTATGTTCATCCCGCATCACCCATATCACAGCTCCCGCTCCCAAGAACAAAAGTGCTTTAAAAAATGCATGAATCATAAAGTGAAATAAAGCTGCTGACCATGCTCCTATTCCCAGCGCCAGGAACATATAACCAATTTGTGATATCGTAGAATAGGCCAATACCTTTTTTATATCATGCTGATACAATGCTGACATACCTGCAATAAGCAATGTGGCCGCTCCGATAATAGCAACCGTATGCTGTGCGATGGGAGCAATTTCAAATAACACATGCGTTCTGGCAATCAGATAAACCCCAGCGGTGACCATTGTAGCAGCATGGAGTAATGCTGAAACTGGCGAAGGTGCCGCCATGGCGTCGGGCAACCAGGTTTGCAGAGGAAGTTGTGCCGATTTACCAACCGCTCCTCCCAATAGTAAAAAAGCCGTAGCCACTGCAATACCTGATCCTACCGTCCATGTTTCAGGAGCTTCCATAAGTATATTTTGGATATTTAGCGTATTAAAACTCATGAATAGGATGTAAAAACTGACAGCGAGGGCAGCATCGCCTATGCGTGTTACAATAAATGCTTTCCTCGCAGCATAACCATTTTTTGGATCTTTATACCAATACCCTATTAACAGATAACTGCATAAACCTACCCCTTCCCATCCCAGATAAAGAAAGAGTAAATTATCTGCCAAAACGAGTATTAGCATTAAGCCAACAAACAGGTTCATAAAGACAAAAAAGCGCACGAAGCCTTCCTCTTTCCACATAAATTCTGCCGAATACAAATGAATCAAAGCCCCGACAAAAGTGATAATAAAAATAAAAATAAGCGAAACAGTGTCCAGATGGAATCCAATATTTGGAGACAAACCATAAACGTCAAACCATTGCCAGACCACCTGAAGATAAGGCGTAGTATCACCCAAAAATTCATAGCCCACAATTAAGGTCAAAATCGCTGAAAGACTGACAGATCCAACTCCGACTGCGGCACTGAGGGCACGAGGCAATTTTCCACCAGCAAATGCCAGGATGAGTGCTCCTGCAAAAGGTAATGCCACAATTAACCAAAGAAGATCCTTCATATTACTGCATTTTTATCATCCTTTCATTTTATTGACTTTGCTCACATCCAGCGATCCCGATTGCTTAAAGAGCTGTATAATCAATGCTAGGCCCACAGAAACCTCAGCAGCGGCCATCGCCAATATAAAAATGAACATAACCTGCCCATCCGCTTGTCCCCAGGATGCACCGGCCACCACAAAGGCCAATCCTGCAGCATTGAGCATGATTTCTATACATAGCAACATGAATATAATATTCCGTCGTATGAGTAAACCCACCAATCCGATGCAGAATAAAATCACTGCCAGTAAAAGACCATATTCCATAGGTATATTCATGAAGTTTCTATTTTATCATGTTCTTCCTTTAGATATCTGTGGAGATTTTTTCGTTCTTTTTGCCCTAAATGGTAGGCGCCCACAATTCCGGCCGTCAATAAAAACCCAGCCAAATCAACGACCAGTGCATATTTGGTAAACATTAACTTGCCTACTACCTCGGGAGATATCGTGTGATTTGCCATGGGATGATAGCTATCACTGAATAACATATATAACATCTCGACCACCAAAATCAAGGCGATAATAGACGGCCCGATCCAGACTTTTGGCTTCATAAAATCATATGCTTTATCGTCATCTGAACTATCTATATGCAACATCATAATCACAAAAACAAACAAAACCATTATGGCACCGGCGTAAATGATCACCTCTAAAGCCGCGATAAAAGGTGCGCCCAAAATGAAAAAAATCACCGAAACTGATAATAGCGACACAATGAAATACAATAAGGCATGTACTGCATTTTTTGCGACAACCACCATTAGTGTGGAAAGAATGGCCAAAATACCCGCTATGTAAAAGAATATTTCCATCTTATTATTGATTTTTATGGCATAAGCCTTCTCACATCTACAGGTTGATCTTCTTGTTCTCCTTCTCCTTTTTCTTTGACTCCTACAGCAACCCCAGCATGCTTGTAATAATTATAGCCATGATATTTTCCTTGCCCCATGATCAGCAAATCCTCTTTTTCATACACTAGATTCTGACGGTCATATTCGGCCATTTCAAAATCGGGAATCAATTGGATAGCATACGTAGGACAAGCATCCTCACAATAGCCACAAAAGATGCACCGCGAGAAATTGATACGGAAAAACTCAGGATATCGTCGTCCTTCATCATCTTCTGTCGCCTGAAGTGAAATACAATCTACAGGACAGGCCGCTGCACATAAATAACACCCCACGCAGCGTTCCATCCCATCTGGGTCACGAGAAAGTATAATTCTGCCTCGCCATCGTGGTGCTAAATATGCTTTTTTCTCGGGATACTCAATCGTCACCCGCTTATGGAACATATGTAAAAACGTCAACCAAATTGATCTTATAATGCTGAACATGAGATTATTTTTTTATGTGATCCAAAATCCATTATGAATTAAAATACAGTACAAACGCACCAGTTACCAACAGGTTCAAAAGTGAAAGTGGCAAAAGTATCTTCCATCCTACAGTCATTAACTGGTCATATCTTGGTCTGGGCAATGACGCCCGCAACAAAATAAAAAACAGAATAAAAGCGAACATTTTAATTAAAAACCAAACAACTGGTGGCAAAAATCCAAACCCCAGCCATCCTCCAAAAAACAGGGTCGTAATGAGTGCCGAAATCAACGTAATGCCGAGGTATTCTCCAACAAAGAACATCCCGAATTTCATCCCAGAATATTCTGTATGGTAGCCTGCAATCAATTCATTTTCTGCTTCAGGAAGATCGAAAGGAAGCCGATGCGTCTCAGCGAGGCCAGCAATAAAGAAGATGATAAACCCTAAAAATTGAGGAATAAAAAACCATATCTTCTCCTGTGCCAATACGATATCGGTCATGTTGAACGAACCGGCCATAATAACAACGCCCATCAGGGAAAGTCCCATAAAAACTTCGTAAGAAATCATTTGGGCTGAGCCTCGAACGCCACCTAAAAGGGAATATTTATTATTGGATGCCCAACCGCCCAGCACCACACTGTACGCCCCTAATGATGACATGGCCAGGAAAAAGAGCACTCCAATATTGAGGTCTGCCACCAAAATTCCAGGTGCAAATGGAATGATTGTAAAACTGAGCAAGATCGTTACCATCACGATAGTCGGCGCCAGAACAAATACGATTTTATTAGCAAATGGAGGGATCCAGTCTTCTTTAAAAAACAATTTAATCATGTCGGCCAAAACCTGAAGCAGTCCAAAAGGGCCAACTCGATTTGGGCCATACCGATCCTGCCAGGCAGCAAGCATTCTTCGCTCTACCCAGATTAGACCAGCTGCGATGCTGACAAGCACCAGCAGTATTGCTAGCGCAATAAGCGTTAATTTAAATGTTTCATTCATGACTCATCCGTTTTATTATGGTTTCGAAAGGAAAATCGATGCCTGCCGTTTCCGTTAATCCTTTTGGCAAACCCAAAATTCCTATTGGGATTTCCTTATGAAATTTTAGAGGAAATTGTCTTTTTTCGTCCTTAATAGTAACTTCGATTAAATCTCCTTCCTGGAGATTATTCTTAATGGCGTCATCGTCGTTAAGCGCGATGTATGCTTGAGGAATCCGTTCCATTACAGCTGGACTTTGGGCACTCAATTCTTCAGATCCGAAAATATGATACAATGGTAGGCCACAGTAAACATCCTGTTTTGGAAAAAATTCCGAAGGCCTATGATCTGAAAAACTCAAATCAGAAGTTTCCTTTGGTTCAAATAATCTCTTACCTGGATTTCCTCCTTGCAATGGCCCGCCAACTTCAACCTGATATTTGTTGAGCGCTTGCACAGAATTCCAGCCAGGTGTCCAGTAAAAAGGTGTAATCGACGGTGGTGGCACTCCGGTAAAACCTTCCATCGTAAAGGAAAGTGCAGAATTTGGATCTTCGGGCGGTTTAGGTTCGCTCACATTCATATCAGCGTGCATGGCAGTTCTTCCACTATAGCGATGCGGTTCACGGGGAATTTTTTGTGTGCCTTCCCTAAATCCTTCCAGAGGAGCGACATCTTGCACCGGTTTCAATTCTGGGAATTCCTGTATCATATCATTTACAATGTCATCAAAGCTTGCCGGTCCCCATTTATCCATCATAATTTCCTGAATCCACTCCCAACTACTCTGGATATCATTATCAGGTTGATGCGCCCGGTAGAATCGTTGTGCTCGGCCTTCATTGTTTACGACGGTGCCATCGGCTTCGGCGAATGTTCCTACAGGTAAAACATATTTAGATTGATGTGTTGTGGCATTTTCTAAGTAATGAAAGCTTATGATATTTTTTTGGTGCTTTAAAAAAGCGTCTATACTACTTTTATCTTTACGTTGATATAGGTCGTTCTCAAGGATTATGGTTGCATCGGCTTTATTTGATTTATCTATTGCATCTTCTAAAAACTGATCTGTTAGCAGAGATAAACCAATGGAATTCACTTCGGGAGCGATATAAACCAATCCCGGATCTTTACCTTGTTTTTTTAATGTATATGCCAATGTTGCTGCTGACTGTATTAGGACTTCACTGTACAGACTTGTGCCTGCAATGATCAATGGTTTTTTCGCTGCTAGCAGGGCTTTGGCAATTTCAACAACCAGTGGAGACGCAATGCATTGCGTCTCTACCGACGCGGAAACCGCATATACCAAACGTGCAATATTATCCGGATGCGCATAATACGATTGGGTTGCAATGTCATCCAATTTCGTCACATGGACTGTGGCTATATAAAATGGCCCTGTTGCTTCCTGCACAACTTCGCGTGTGGCGGCATCATTCCAGACGGGAATCTTTAATTCCCTTGCTTCTTCATTGGGTTTATTTTTGGCGGCCTGTCTCAGGTTGAGCGCTAACATGGGCGCGGTGTTGGTCACATCTTCCCCGATGATAAAAACGGCATCATAATCTTTAACCTCACTTAGTGAAGGCGTTCTTACCGATCCTTCCTTCAATATTTTAATGATTTGTTGGATTAACTTCCCTTCAGAAGTTGGAATGCCAGCATAGAAATTTTCTGCTCCCACCCATTGACGTAATAAATAATTGGATTCGAGTGAAGCTTTTGGGGAACCGATGCCGATTAATTGATTAGCATCATCAGTAATTCCTTTGATGCCTTTAATCGCTTCTTCCTTTGTTATGGGCGAAGGGTTGCCCTTTTCTATTTTAAAAGGAGCGATAAGTCGGCTTTCACTATTTACATATTCATAGCCAAACCGGCCACGATCACATATAAAATAACCATTCACATCGCCATTGTAGCGGTTTCTGATTCTTCTAAGACTTCCGTAACGTTCGCCCGCAATAATGTTGCAACCCAAGGAACAATTATGGCAAATGGAAGGGCCATTAGTCATGTCCCATTTTCGTGTGAAATGTTTTTTTAATGTTTTATCAGTGAAAACACCTGTAGGACAAACCTCTATCAGATTGCCACTAAATTCATTTTCCAAAGTACCTGGCTCATGTCGACCAAAATACACGTTATCATGACCTGCAAACACATCAAAATCTTTTCCTCCAGCATAGTTATTATAGAACCTCGTGCAACGGTAACACTGGATGCACCGATTCATCTCATGGTTAACAAAAGGGCCGAGGTACTGATTGTTATGGGTTCTTTTATTAAACCGATAGCGTCTATAATTATGCCCTGTCATGACCGTCATGTCTTGTAAATGACATTCGCCACCTTCGTCACATACGGGACAATCATGTGGATGATTAACCATCAAGGCTTCAATATTATGAGCGCGAAAACTATAGGCCTCTGGATCTGTAAGAGAAATGCGCATATTCTCCCTCACGGGTTCCAAACAAGCCATAACCAACTTGCCTTTTTTATCATCATCGTTTTTATACGACATAATAGCGCATTGCCGACAGGCGGCCACCGATCCCAATTCTGGGTGCCAGCAAAAATAAGGTAGATCCATTTCAAGCGACAAACAAGCTTCGAGCACGTTGTTGTCCTTATCTACCTCATAGACTTTATCATCGATGGTTATATTGACTTTCATTTATGTTTATTCTTTTTAATTGGTCATACTTCGACTTGGCTCAGAACAGATATGTTATTCGTGATTAATTCTATTATCGGTAGATGATATTTTTAGCACTCCTATTTCATGATTTATAAGGGCATTTCTGTTCGTGAATATG
>NZ_JBDSLS010000153.1:0-23528 GCF_039916245.1 Gelidibacter sp. | reverse complement strand
GCGAAAAAGAATTTAACCAAGGAGCCATCGTTTCACCAGAACAGTTATTGTCTGGTAAGTCTGCTGGGGTTCGCATCACCTCCGGTGGTGGAGATCCAGGTGGAGGGTCTGAAATCAGAATTAGAGGGGGCGCTTCTTTATCGGCCAATAACTCCCCGTTAATTGTGATCGATGGCTTACCATTGGACCAGCGTGGCGTTCAAGGGGTAAGAAATCAGCTCAACGCCATAAATCCCAATGACATTGAGGATTTTGTGGTTTTAAAAGATGCTTCTGCAACGGCCATTTATGGCTCAAGAGCCTCCAACGGTGTTATTTTGATTACAACCAAAAAAGGAAAAGCCAACACTCCTTTTAAAGTAGAATATGACTTAAAAGCATCTGTTGCACAAGTCAATGATTTTGTGGATGTATTATCTGCGGATGAGTTTAGAGCTATTGCAGTAACTGATTCTAATTTTAAAGCCAGCTTGTTAGGAGATTCTAAAACCGATTGGCAAAAGAAAATTTACCAAACTGCGGCTGGTGCCATTCATAACATTACAATTTCTCAAGGCTTTGACACCTTTAACTTTCGTGCAAATATCAACCACACCGCACAACAAGGCGTTTTAATTGGCGATTTATATGAGCGAAACTCCATTAACCTTTCAGCGGTTAAACGTCTTTTGGACAATAATCTGAAACTGACCTTAACTACCAAGGGTATTTTAGACGATAATAAATTTGCTGATCATGGTGCTATTGGAGCCGCTGTAGGATTTGATCCCACTCATCAAGTGTACAATCCTGACGGATCATTTTTTCAATATGTAGGTCAAAATTTAGCTTTGGTTAATCCTGTATTTACCTTGCTTAATAATAACAACAGAGCTCGCAACAAAAGAAACATCACCAACTTTAATATCGATTATAACCTCCCGTTTTTGGAAGGCTTGAAATTTAATTTGAATGCAGGTCTCGACTATTCTGAATTATCAGGCAAGCAATATA
Source organism: Gelidibacter sp. (assembly GCF_039916245.1). GTDB lineage: Bacteria > Bacteroidota > Bacteroidia > Flavobacteriales > Flavobacteriaceae > Gelidibacter. Next base: position 22,535 of record NZ_JBDSLS010000153.1, on the reverse strand, counting down.
GCAAGGCCAGTCCTTCAAAACCTGGAAGTTTTAATTATGAAAATTTTTATGATGGCATGAATAGAAACACCTTGTTAGATTTCTATTTCAATTATAAAACAAAATTGGAGTCCATTAATACAGCTATCGATTTAACTGCTGGACACTCTTACCAAGAATTTTACATCAAATCTGATCGTCGTGAAACAGAAACCTCAGGAAGCTTGGTATCACGTCCAACTATTATAAATAGAAATGCCTTAGAATCTTACTTTGCACGTGCAAGCTTTGATTTTGATAACAAGTATTTATTATCATTGACCATTAGACGTGACGGTTCTTCTCGTTTTGGACCAAACAACCGATGGAGTAATTTCCCTGGAGTTTCTGCAGGATGGAAATTGACCAATGAAGAATTTTTACAAAACTCATTCTTCTCAAATTTAAAACTGAGAGCAGGTTGGGGTAAAACAGGACAACAAGAGATTGGTCAAAACTATGGCTACTTAGGTGTTTATACGCCTGGTAGATCGGATGCGAGTGTACAATTTGGTTACTTAAACGGTGTGCCTCAATATATCAACACCCTGCGTCCTGAAGAATTTGACGAAAACCTGAAATGGGAAGAAACTTCTCAATATAACCTAGCCTTAGATTTTGGATTCTTTAATGAGCGCTTAACCGGTACTGTGGATGCTTATTACAGAGAAACCAACGATTTATTGGCAACCATTCCAACCGCTGCTGGATCGAACCTTTCCGATTTATTGACCACAAACGTGGGGTCTGTTTTAAGTAAAGGTATTGAGTTCAGCTTAAGTGGCGATATAGCACGTTCAGAAAACTTTAATTGGAACCTGGGCTTTAACGTTACCTTACAAGAAAACAAAATCACGAAACTGTCCTTAGGCGATGATCCCAACTTTTTAATTGGCCAAGGTGATATTAGTGGTGGTGTCGGTAATAATATTCAATTGTGGAAAGAAGGTTTAGATCCTTCAACATTTTATGTGTTCAGACAAGTTTATGACACGGCCGGAAAACCAATAGAAGGCGCTTATGTGGATGTTAATGGGGATAACCAAATCACAGAAGCCGACAAGCAAGCTTATAAAAAAGCGTCGCCTGATGCCTACGCCGGATTTACCAATACTTTAAGTTACAAAAACTTAGATTTCAGTTTTACATTTAGGGGAAGTTTTGGAAATTACATGTATAACAACGTGGCTTCAGATAGAGGAAACATCACTACAGTTAATGATGCACCAGGTCAGTATTATGTCAATGCGCATTCAAGTGTGTTAGACACCAAATTCAAAAAACAAAATCTATTTTCTGATTATTATATCGAAAGAGCTGATTTCGTGAAATTGGATAACGTATCTCTCGGGTATTTAATTCCTGGTGAAAAGATCAACTTGAGAATGTCGTTAACGGCAACCAATTTATTTACCATAACAAAATACGATGGTTTAGATCCTGAAATTTCTAACGGTATAGATAACAATTTCTATCCAAGACCGCAAACTTTTGTATTAGGACTAAACTTTACATTCTAATATCATGACTACTAACATTAAATACAATGCTATGTTAAGAACACTAAAAATCATCTTTATCGCCTTCACGGTGGTGCTTTTTGCACAATCCTGTGAGAGCAATTTAGATTTGCAGCCTGAAGACAATCGTCTTACAGCGGATGCTGCCTTTGAAGAACCCGGAGCCTATAAAGCTTTTTTAGCTAAACTATACGCAGGCCTCTCTTTAAGCGGCCAGGAAGGTCCAGCGGGAAACCCCGATTTATCTGGACTGGACGAAGGCTTTTCCAACTATCTACGTTTGTATTGGTCCATGCAAGAATTGACCACCGATGAAGCTATTATTGGCTGGAATGACGGCACAATCAAAGATTTACATGCGCAAACATGGACTTCAGGTAACGAGTTTATCCGTACCATGTACAGCAGATTACTTTATCAAGTGGCTTTGATCAATGAGTTTATGCGCCAAACTACTGATTCCAAACTGGATGCTCGTGGTGTAGAAGCCAGCCTTCGTACTGACATCCAAAAGTACCGATCAGAAGCACGTTTTCTGAGAGCTTTGACCTATTGGCATGCGATGGATTTATTTGGAAACGTTCCTTTTGTTACAGAAGAAGATCCAATCGGCGCCTTCTTGCCTGAGCAAATACAACGTGCAGATCTTTTTACCTATGTGGAAAAAGAATTGCTCGATATTGAAAATGACATTATAGCGGCAAGACAAAATGAATACGGAAGAGCTGATCAGGCTGCGGTTTGGATGTTGCTTTCTAAACTTTATCTGAACGCCGAAGTCTATACAGGCTCAGGGCGTTATGCTGATGTGATCACCTATACTACGAAAGTGATAGGATCAGGATACAGCATCTCGTCAAACCCTTATTCCCATTTGTTTTTAGCGGATAATGATACTAATGGATCGCAATCAGAAGTTATTTTCCCTATTACTTTTGATGGCTTGCGCACCCAATCTTTTGGTGGGATGACCTTCATCATTCACGCTGCAGTGGGTGGTAGCATGGTTCCTGCTGAATATGGCGTCAACGGCGGATGGGCTGGTCTTAGGACGACGTCAACATTGGTTGAGCAGTTCCCAGGAGAAGCGAACTCTGCCGATGGAAGAGCCTTATTTCACACCGATGGTCAAACAAAGAACATTAATAACACCTCAACATTTACCCAAGGTTACGCAGTAAAAAAGTTTAGAAATGTGGATGTCAATGGTGTTGCCGGTTCTGATCCTACTGGCGATTTTCCGGATACGGATTTCCCGATGTTCAGATTGGCTGACACCTATCTTATGTATGCAGAAGCATTTGTTAGAGGCGGCGGCGGTTCTGCAGCCGATGCGGTAACTTACATCAACCAACTCAGAGCAAGAGCTTATGGCAATGCATCTGGTAATATCAATCAGGCCAACTTGACGCTGGATTTTATTCTGTCTGAGCGTTCAAGAGAATTATTTTGGGAAGCACATCGAAGAACCGATTTGATCCGTTTTGGTCAGTTTTCCGATCAGGGCATTTGGCCATGGAAAGGAAATGTACCTCAGGGCGCAACAACCAGCGCTTTCAGAAATCTCATGCCTTTACCTGCAACCGATTTAGGCATCAACACCAACTTACAACAAAACCAAGGATATTAAAAACCACGAAGACATGAAACGAGCTTGATAAAGATTTCAACTTCTAAGCGGATCTTCAATAGCGAATAGCATGTGACCATTAAATAACAATAAATCTAAACACATGAAAAATTTTAAAATACTAAGCTTATTTCTTTTGGCCATGATCGGGCTAAATTCTTGCCAAACTGACGACGACGTAGTTTTCATAGCTCAAGAACCTGACGGATTTGTTTTAACAAATACAATATTGCCAGAATACATTTTAACATCTTCTACAGGAAGCAACCTTGGTGAGCGTTTTACATGGAACAGCGCTGATTTTGGTGTTCAAACTAATATTTCCTATGATTTGCAACGCTCCATTTTGGGTGACTTTAGTGATGCCGTATTAGTAGGAACAACCTCTAGTAATGAAATTGCCATGACTATCGGTCAAATGATGGCGGTTGCCACAGAAGCTGGCTTGGATGCAAATCCTACAACTCCAGCGCCAAATACGGGAGCATTTTCAGTTAGAATTCGTGCGTATGTTGGCGATGGCGGTAGCGCAACCCAAATATTTACGGAGGCCAAAACCATTTCAGTAGTACTCCAAGAAGCACAAACAGGTGGTAGCGGCATTACGGAATCTACATGGGGGATTGTTGGAAGTGGTTATAATGACTGGGGAGATGGCGGACCTGATGCTAAATTTTACTCCACCTCAACTTCAAATGTATTTGTTTCTTATGTGACTTTACTTACTGGCGAAATCAAATTCCGTGAAAACAGTGATTGGGGCAACAACTTTGGCGATACTGGCGTTGACGGGATTCTTGATGCTGGCGGAGATAATATTGCTGTTACGCAAGGCAACTATAAAATCACTATGAACCTCAATGAAAATACGTATACTATCGAAAAATTCTCATGGGGTGTTGTAGGTTCTGGCTATAATAATTGGGGAGATAACGGTCCGGATGCTAAATTCTATTATGACTATCTAACCGACACCTTCAAAGTAGGCGTCCGCTTGATTGCTGGAGAAATCAAATTCAGAAAAAATAACACGTGGGGAGGAGATCTTGGAGACAATGGCGCTGATGGCACTTTAGAAGAAGGGGGAGACAATATTGCCGTAACTGCAGGACACTATGCCATTACTTTAGATTTGAACTCTAACAAATATACTATCGAAGCTGCTGACATCTGGGGTATGGTTGGTTCAGGATATAACGACTGGGGAGACGGCGGTCCTGATTTCGCCTTAACTGAAGTGCATCCAAATATTTGGATGGGAGACATCGCCACTTTCATAGATGGGGAAGTTAAATTCAGACTAAATAACTCATGGGATACTAATCTTGGTGATGATGGTGCTAATGGCTCATTAGAAGCCGGCGGTGCAAACATTGCCGTGGTTGCTGGAAAGTATCGCATATTCATGGATCTTACTGACAACACCTATAAGTTTTATAAATTACAATAAATGGTGTACTATAAAAAAGGGCTGTTAGTTTATGACAGCCCTTTTTAATTTTAAGCAAAAATGAATAATATCATGACTAAGCTTTATCAATTGCAGACCGTTTTTTTGAGGTTCTGAAACACGAATTCAATCCTATAGACACATGAAGAATCTCTACCTTAAATTACTTTTTTTAATTCCGCTTTTTTCGCTCGCCCAAAAGCAAACTGTGACCTATTCAGTGTCGCCTTCTCCCTTTGAAGAAAACCAGAATATTACTGTCACTTTTAATGGCAACACTATTAATGAATCCGCATGGGGAGTAACCAATAACGAACTGTACTTATGGTCATGGTCCTATGACCTCAATCTTAGCAATCAACAGGACTGCCCTACCAATGGGAGTTGGGAGGTCTCCAGTGAAGCTAACAAACTGACCTATAACACTAACACTGACACCTATAGTATTTCCTTTACACCATCAACCTTTTATAACAGAACTGGTTTAGGACGAATCGGATTTTTACTTAAAGCGAAAGATGGTACTGGCGATAAAAAATCGCAAGACATTAATGTGGACGTTGGCACATTTCAAGTGGCTTTAAGCCAACCTGTCAACGGATCCACTACCGTGATCAACTCTGGAGGCAGCTTGAGCATTACCGCACAAAATACGGGAGGCAACGCTTCTTATGTATTGAAAGAAGTAGGTAATGCCACCGCTATCAATTCGCAAGCTAACATCTCCAACTATGCTTTTACACATTCCAATATTACAAAAAACACCAATTACTTATTAGAAGTCACTTTAGACGGAAGTACCATTACTAAAAAATTCACTGTAATAGTAGATCCAGGATCAAACACAGCGATTATGCCTACTACCTATCAAGATGGTATTACGTATTTGAGTACAACGGAAGCAGTTTTGGTACTTTATGCTACTGGCAAAGATTTTGTTTACGTCGCTGGAAGTTTTAATAATTGGCAACCAGACGCCACTTATGCTATGAAGAAAGATCCCACACGAAACAATAAATTTTGGATCAGATTATCAGGATTAACCCCCGGTAAAATAGAAACCTATCAATATTGGGTCGTGGATAAAACGCCGCTGGCAAACTCTCCATCCCTTGTAAAAACGGCCGATCCGTATTCAACCTTGGTACTATCACCTTTTGATGATCCTGGTATTCCTGCGTCGACCTACCCTAACCTCCCTCCGTATCCTGCTGGACAAGAAAGAGAAGTGACGGTTTTACAAACAGGCCAAACACCTTATAATTGGAAAGTTCCCAATTTCACTAAACCTCAAAAAGAGGATTTAGTGGTCTATGAAGTTTTGATCAGGGATTTTGATGTCAATCGTAATTTTCAGGATTTAATTGACAAGATCGATTATTTCAAAAAACTAAATATCAATGCGATCGAATTATTACCAGTCATGGAGTTTGAAGGCAATGAAAGCTGGGGCTACAACACCGCTTTTCATATGGCTTTGGACAAATTTTATGGCACCGAAAACAAGCTCAAAGAATTTATTGACCTCTGTCATCAAAACGGGATTGCCGTCATATTAGACGTGGCACTCAACCATGCTTTTGGCAGAAATCCAATGGTGCGCATGTGGATGAATGATCCCGACGGCGATGGTTGGGGCAATCCAAGTTCTGAAAACCCATACTTCAATACCACCCCAAGACATACTTATAACGTAGGCTCTGATTTTAACCATTCCAATCCAAGGACTCAAGATTACGTGAAACGTGTGGTAAAACACTGGATCGAAGAGTTTAAAATTGATGGTTTCCGTTGGGATCTGACCAAAGGCTTTACGCAAAACTGTACGGAAAACGATGAAAGTTGCACCAACGCTTATCAAGCGGACCGTGTTAAAATTTTAAAAGATTATGCCGATTATTCTTGGTCGTTGGATCCGACACATTATATTATTTTCGAGCATTTAGGTTCAGAAAACGAAGAAAAAGAATGGGCCAACTACAAGTACAATGAAGGTAAAGGCATCATGATGTGGGGCAACATGAACCATGCTTATAACCAATTGACCATGGGATACACCGCTAATATAAGCGGCATTGGTCATAAATCAAGACCTCAATTTTTAGGGCCTCGTGTTATGGGTTACGCTGAAAGCCATGATGAAGAGCGTTTGATGTATAAAATTCTTCAATATGGAAACAGTACAAACAGTGCTCATGATGTGAAAGATTTGAATACAGCATTGTCAAGGATGTCCGCTTTGGGTGCCGTGACCTTGACCGTTCCAGGCCCGAAAATGATCTGGCATTTTGGCGAATTGGGCATGCAAAACTCCATCTTTACCTGCAATAATGGAACAATAAATATACCAGACGATCCCATAGATAAAGGTGGTGATGCTGGCAACCCGACAGGCGACTGCAAATTGGACACCAAACCGCAACCCCAATGGACACAAAACTGGACGGGCGATACGCACCGAAATAAAATTTATAACGATTGGGCGCGCATGATCGCACTGAAAACCAGTGAACCAGTTTTTAAAGGTGATTATACAATGACCTCCAATAACCTGACACCATCCATCGCCATTTTTGATACGACCTTACCAGCGAGCAGCCTCAATAGAGTGATTGTTTTAGCAAATTTTGATGTCACTTCAAAAACGATGAATACGACCATTCCAACCGGACAAACCTGGTATGATTTGATGGACGCCACAGGAAACACCACTTATAACATGGCGACGGTAAACATTCCTGCAGGTCAGTTTCGAATTTTCGGAAATGCGGCTGCAACGTTAAGCACGAACACCTTTGAAGATATTTCAAGTTTCGCCATTTATCCGAATCCTGTGAACAAAACTTTTAAAATCAACAAAGAAGTGAGTGCACTTAAAATTTATGACTTAACCGGAAAACATATCAAATCGTTTAAAGGCACTTTTACGCCCTCGGATAGTTTTGACATTTCTGATTTGAACCAAAGCATCTATCTCATAAAAGTTGAAAATAAGAATGGACAGGTGTTGACTTCAAAGTTGATCAAGCTTTAGTCTAGCTGATATTTTCTAATCAAAAGGAGCTTCTCAGAAATGAGAAGCTTTTTTTAATAGTGTCAGTCATCACGAGGCACGAAGCCATCTCATCAATTAAACAGCTATTATTAATTTAGAATAAAAAACAATAATATTTACACCTGCTGTTATGGGCGCTTTGGCCAACAATTTCGATGTTGTATGGAAGAAACCACCTGTTGTTAGAAACCATATGAAACTACTTAAACTGTGTAGACATCCAAAATATATTATCCATTTTAATATTGATTTAGCAAGTCAGTCATTGTTAAAAACGTAGTTTTACGTTATTCATGAAGAACATTTACGTAAATTTAATAAAATTTAGGACATGGAAACAACAAACGATATCATTAAAGACATTCCGGCAAACATTTCAGACAGTCAAGTCATTACTTTTTTACATTCGGAAAAACTAGGCACTAAGCAGGTCAAAATTTTCAAGGCCTTAACGCATTCAACTGACAAAGTGATTTCTGAATGGTTTGAAGTTAGTGAAAAAACCTTTCAAAGTTATCGGAGTTCTAAAGCTAAATTGAACATTAATTTTAAAGAAAAACTAGTTCTACTTTTCTCCTTATACAAACAAGGAGAACGCGTTTTTGGCTCCCAAGAAGCCTTTAATGAATGGTTGGAAAAGCCAAACTTTCATTTCAATGAAACCCGACCTGTTGACTTTTTCAAAACAATTTCGGGAATTAGATATATTGAAGACCGATTAACAGGAATTGAATATGGTGATAATGCCTAAATATGGAAGTATTTCGCATTTCACATAAAAATTATTCGAAAGTATTATCAAGTTCAGGAGTAGCAAACAGATGGAATTTAGATGGAGAATTCGTTATTTACGCAGGCTGTTCGAGGTCGTTATCAACATTAGAGCTTGTTGTTCATCGCAATTCCATAAACAAAATTCCAGATTATGAAGTTATGATACTATCTATAGCTGATGAAGAGGATTTATATGAGCAAATTGCGATAAAAGAGCTACCACCAAATTGGCGTTCGTTTGAAGCTTATTACAAACTACAACTTATTGGTTCCGATTGGTATAAAGAAAAGCGCACTTTAGTCTTAAAAGTGCCTTCTGCCGTAATTTCACAAGAATATAATTACATCATTAACACCAAACACCCCCTATTTCTTGAGAAAGTCGCCTTAGTAAGAAATGAAGATTATTTTTTTGACGAGAGGTTATTTTGAATAAAACTCATCGGTTGAGCAGTGTTGATCCACTATTAGTCATTATTGGTGTTTTCCACTATCAACTCCAATTATCTTCAAAACTCATTCGGTTTTTCATCTTTAGAGCAGCCGTCATGGCGAGGCACGAAGCCATCTCACCAATTAAACAGCTATTATTACTAAATTTATTTAAATGAGTATTTTGCTATAACTACTTACATGAGTAAATAGTTATAGCAAACATCAATTCCTCAATGAAAAAACCCGTTGGGTTCTCCAATAATAATAATAATAATAATAATAATAAGCGCTTGGAAGTGATCACCAATCTTATAAAAACTTCCAAAACAATGTTCTACACCCGAAAAACACTTACAGAGATTTAATGTATGTTAGTAGGGAAATAATGGGATCTGTATAATTTGAAAAATGACAAAACAAAACATAAATTTTTTTATTTTAATACTACTGAGTGGAACGATTTTAAATTGCGCTTCCTTTTCCAAAAAAACTTCAGACAAGATCTTGACCATTTAAAAGATTCAAATCTTACGAACTTGAATGGCATGTATTCTTTCCATCATTTAAAAAAATACCAAAACCAAAGCAAATGAAACACCTATAATCAAACTCAGGATTCATTGCGATATAATAATGCCTACGATTTTATAATAAATCAAGATTTAAATAAAAAGCTAGCATTGACCTCTTTTCAATCCATAGAAAATCAATGTTAAGCCAATCTCTATCTTGAAAAATATGTTTTATTTAAATAATAATTTTATAAGCTGCAACGGAATTCCATTTCTCTTTGGAGGTTGCGTAAATGATAAAAGAAGAATTGGCCTGACTAAAGATGACAAACTCCTTATCAATGCAGGTTTCAGTAATAAAGGCGCTGTTTTACTGGTAATGGGCGCTGGATATAATTATAATGAGTCTTTTGAATACACACGGAAATAAGAGCTCATTAAATAGCTAAGGAATTCCATTTAAAAAAAAAGACTGTATCTGATCAACTAAAAGATTTTTTAAAACTTAAAAACCACGTTAATTTCAATGCTTTATTTCTACTTCTGATCGGTTTTCTTGAAGTTGCCAAAATATATCTGCTAGGATTTTTGGAGAATGCGTTGAACTGTCTTCCTTAATCTGATCGCATATTGTAACTATTCCTACGTAGATATTTTTACTTTTCAATGTCTCATTTAATTGAAATGCCAAATTCCGCAAGGCTGCTTTTCCCAAACATACCGAACCTAATTCGGGATTTGGATTAATGGCAAGTCCGCCGCCAGTCAATAAAACGGTGCCTTGATTTTCTTTCAGGTCTTCATAAACCGTTTGTACAGCGAACAGAGCGTTTATTACGGAAACCTTTAAATCGTCAAGAAGCACCTCCGTTGTTTCGTCCATTATATTTTTCCGTTTCAAAACCGCAGCATTATAGACTAAGGTATTGACTTTCCCCATTTTCTCGCGAAGATTCTGAAGCGCTTTAGCGATCTGTTTCTTGTCACTAGCATCAGCGATTGCGCAGAAAGCGGTGATGCCCATATTTTTCAGACCGGCAACTTCGCGTTCTAATTTTTCGGAATTACGACTGATAAGGCCCACTCTAAACCCTTCTTTTCCAAATTTTTCTGCTATTCCTTTGCTAAGTCCTGGACCTGCTCCGATTATTATTAAATTTTTTGACATTTGATAAGTATAGGCTTTGTCACCATCCGCTTAAAGCTAGTGACGCTGAAATTTATAATTGAAAGCTTTCTGAATTTAGTTTGTTTTTATGTTTCTCCAAACCCTCAAAAAACAGTCCTCAGATTTAAGACTATGACAGCAAAAAATCCGAGGGAAAATAATCGGAGGCTCAACTGTTATCTAGAAAACCGTCCAAAACCTCTTTAAGCACCACCGCCTGATTGAACTTGGTGTCCTTTGCGCCATAGAGTAAAGTCACTGTCTTGTCTTTAGTTTTTTCAAAAAGGCGTTTTAAATCGTCAGTGCTGTTTTTAAGTTCTTTTTTGTACTTCAGTGAGAAGTCTTCAAACTTATCTGGGTCGTGATCAAACCACTTCCGAAGTTCGGTGGAAGGTGCTAAATCCTTGTTCCACTCCTCTAATTTGGCTTCTTCTTTTGAAACGCCACGAGGCCAAATCCTGTCCACTAAAATCCGATAGCCATCACTTGATGAAGGATCCTCATATACCCGCTTTATTTGGATTGTTTTCATGAGATTTAAAATACTTCTTCCACAAATTGTTCCTTCTTGACATTTAAATTGGCCAACATCTTTTCTACCGCTTCCATCATGGGTGGCGGACCGCAGATATAAAATGATTTGTCATAAGCAAGTCCGCAGGTTTTTAAAAAATCTTCTGTGACACGCCCATGCGCAACACCTTCTATGGTTTCATCAGAAAGAATATTGATAAAATTACTACCTAACATCTCCCTAAATTCCTTTTCAAGAATAATATCGCCTTTGGTTTTATTGGAGAATATGAGTTTATTGCTTCCCAATTTTCCTTGCTTTTTTAAATTTCTAAAAATCGAAATAAAAGGCGTTATACCAGCGCCACCAGCGATAAATGTGCCTTCTTCCTTATAAGCAATGGCCCCAAAAACATCATTAACAATCAGATGATCTCCAGCTTTTAAAGACAGTAGCTCATTGGTTACGCCTTTGTGCGACGGATAGGTTTTGATCATAAACTCCAGATAATGATCTTCTGGAAGACAGGTAAAAGTAAAGGGGCGCCCCTCATTTTCCCATCCTAATTTATCCAAGAAAATTTCTGTCGCCTGCCCTGGCTCAAAGTCCATTCCTTCAGGTTTCTCGACTACAATATGCAACACGTCATGCGTGGCATGTTCAATCGATTTTATGGTTACTTGATTTTTCATAGCTTCGCTATATTCTTTATTATTATTTCTATTTTTTATTGGCTTGAACTATTCTCTATTGTTATTCTTTATTTATTATTGGGATGCGCTGTTTGTAAAGCATCTACGCGATTAGAGTTTAAAGCTCTGATATAGGATACAAAATATTTGATATTTCTTATTACTATTTTTTATTGGAACGGACTCTTTGAACAATGTAGAGCAGTTCACAATTAAACATTAAAAATAATAGGTCGCTCTTCAAGTTCATTTTCGATTTCAATTTGAAGTTCAAGCTCAACTTCACTCGCTAAAACTTCATCATTCGTTATTCAACATTCGTTATTGGATATTTGCTATTTTTTATTACTATTATTTATTGGCATCGGCGATTCATACAAAGTATCGTCTTTTACATTTAAATCCAGCCTATGTTAAAGTGCCAAACGAACAGTTAAGTTTAAAATAGCCAGAACTCAACTTCGATTTCTTAACCCAATATTTCATCATTCGGTTTTCAACATTCGATATTCGTCATTCTCAGACACTTCTAAAATTCAGAAATCATCAATCTTCAACCCGCCCATACCGAAAAGCCACGTTCGGGCGGGTCAACAACCTCCAATCCTCTTCTAATCCAAAAACTGTCGCAGCACATATTGAAGAATCCCACCATTTCGATAATATTCAATATCTATAAGGGAATCCAATCGCGCAATCGCTTTGAATTTAATTTCTTTACCCTTTGCGTTTGTTGCACTCACATCTACCAATTTATGTGGTGTCAAGCCTTCAGAAATTCCTGAAATAGCAAAAACCTCTGTACCGTCCAATCCTAATTTCTCCGCCGTATCGCCTTCTTGATATTGTAAGGGCAAAACCCCAAGACCTACCAAATTACTTCTGTGAATACGTTCGTAACTCTCCGCCAAAACGGCTTTTACTCCTAGCAAAAACGTGCCTTTCGCAGCCCAATCTCGTGAGGAGCCACTTCCATATTCTTTACCAGTCAGCACCACTAAAGGTGTATGATCTTGTTGATATTTAACTGCGGCGTCATAAACCGTCATTTCTTCTCCAGAAGGCAAATAGGTCGTAAAACCACCTTCTTGTTTGGCCAATTTGTTTTTGATACGCACGTTGGCAAACGTCCCACGCACCATGACCTCATCATTTCCTCGTCGACTGCCATAGGAGTTGAACTCTTCTTTCTTAACGCCTTGACTGATTAAATACTGTCCGGCTGCAGAATGCTCATTAAAAGATCCCGCTGGGGAAATATGATCGGTCGTAATACTGTCTCCCAATACTAAAAGGGCACGTGCATGTTCAATGTTTTGAAGTGGTGCCGCTTGGTCTGAAATATTTTTAAAGAAGGGTATTTCCTTGATATAAGTAGAGCTATCATCCCATTCATATAAACTGCCTTTTGGAATCTCCAAATTTCTCCAAATCTCATTCCCATCAAAAATTTCGGAATAGTTTTTATCAAAATCTTTTGGCGAAAGCACCTCTTTAAGAACCGCATTAATTTCATCATCGGTGGGCCAAATGTCCTTTAAGTATACGGGCATTTGATTTTTATCGCGACTGATGGGGTCATTAATCAAATCAATATCCACGCGACCTGCAATGGCAAAAGCCACCACTAACATGGGCGACATCAAATAATTCATTTTTACCTGCGGATGGACACGCGCTTCAAAATTACGGTTTCCAGAAAGCACCGAACAGACCACGAGTTCATGTTCATCGACCGCCTTGGCAATGGCGGGTGGCAACGGACCAGAATTTCCGATACACGAGGTGCAGCCGTAACCCACTAAATGGAACTGTAAGGCTTCCAAATCTTTGAGTAAATCCGCTTTGATCAAATAATCCGTCACAACTTTTGAGCCTGGCGCCAAAGAGGTTTTTACCCAAGGCTTGACGTCAATACCACGTTCTCTTGCTTTTTTAGCGACCAATCCGGCACCAACCATCACAAACGGATTTGAGGTATTGGTACAAGATGTAATGGCAGCAATCACAACAGAACCATCGGAGATTGAAAATTTTTGCTCGCCCTTATCAATCCAAACCGTTTTAAGTCCGTTTTGTTCCTTGGTTTCAATTTTTGTGTCTTCCGACAGTTCTTTCGGCGGCGGAGTCGGTTGATTGCCACCTTCATTCTTCCATCGGATGACGGAGTCTCGATCTTCATGTTCTATATATTCACGTTCAAAAGAAGTGCTCAGCAAATCAATGAACTTCGGCTTGAAATTCTTTAAAAGGATTTTATCCTGCGGACGTTTTGGCCCTGCAACGGTCGGTTCAATTTTGGAAACATCCAATTCCACAACTTCCGTATAATTAATGCGATCCTCATGCTCACGCCATAACATATTGGCTTTACAATAGGTTTCGACTAAGTTAATCTGCTCTTCTGAGCGATTACTTTCCCGCATGTACTTCAATGTTTTATCATCAATAGGGAAATAGGTAATCGTACATCCAAACTCAGGCGACATATTACCAATGGTCGCTCTATCTGGCACCGATAAATGATCCAGACCTGGGCCAAAAACCTCAACAAATTTGCCGACTACGCCTTGTTTTCGTAAGACATTGGCAATGGTCAACACCAAGTCGGTCGCGGTGGAACCTAAAGGCAATTTCCCGGTCAGCTTCAATCCGAGGACTTCTGGCATGATAAAATAAAGGGGTTGCCCCAAAATAGCGGCTTCGGCTTCAATCCCACCAACGCCCCAAGCGACCACTCCAATCCCGTTAACCATGGGCGTGTGACTATCCGTGCCTACCAAAGTATCTGGAAATAGCATGCCGTCGCGTGCAATCACGCCTTTTGAAAAGTATTCTAGATTGACTTGATGGCAAATCCCCATTCCTGGCGGAACCACGCTAAAATTATCAAAGGATTGTTGCGCCCATTTTAAAAATTGGTAGCGCTCTATATTACGTTTATATTCTTCTTCCATATTCCGCTGATAGGAATATTCGGTGCCAAAATAATCCACTTGAACGGAGTGATCGATGACCAAATCGACCGGCACCAATGGATTAATCGTATTTGGATCTTTCCCTTTTCGGGCCACCTCAGCCCGAAGTGCAGCAATGTCAACGACCGCTGGAACACCCGTAAAATCCTGCATCAACACCCGCGCAGGTTTAAAAGGAATATCTTTATCGACGCCTTTCGGCTTCCAATTAATTAGAGTCTCAATATTTTCTTTGGTAACGGAGAAGTCGTCAAAATTGCGCAACACATTCTCCAAAAGAATCCGGATGGAAAATGGTAGTTTATCAATTTGATAACCTTGACGAGAGAGTTCTTCGAGACTATAATAATCATAGTTTTTACCATTTACAGTGATTTGCTTTTTAGTTTTAAAAGGATCATTTGCCATGCCGATATGTTTTTATGTTAGCTATTCTATTTGTAAAATCAGTAGGTAAGTTGGGAGCTCGCTGATATTCAAAAAAATAATTGGACAACGCCAATCATAGAAAATTGAAATAAATAATGAGTTTATATTTTCAGGAAGATGAGGCCACTTCCTACCTCAATATTAAAAACACGCTATTTCAAAAGGTCAGTATTTTTATTTGAGTCCTTTAAAGTTACGGATTTTATCAAACTAAATGCGTCCTATCCCTATAAAAATGAGCGACATCGATAGCCAATAACCAATGAAATATAGAAATGACTAACCTATTTTAGGTATCGCAAAGCGATTAAAAACAAAACCTCTTTTCTCTTACACTTACATGTCCCGAGCTAAAACTCGAGGTTATTAATGGTGGAGTTTTGAATACCCATCTTCTTCAGTTGGGGGTTAGAAAAAACAATATAAAAGGCTTTAGCCCTTTAATAATCTAGACTTCATACCCCGAGCTAAAGCTCACGGTTATTGATGGCCGTGTTTGAAATAAACCCAATTTAGATGAGGATCATGGAAAAAAAAAGCAAAAGTCTCTGAGAATCCAGCTCAGAGATTTTGCTTCTACTAATAATCAAATAAAAAATAAAAAAATTAGGCAATAAATATTGATGAATGGACTTCCTGGGAAACTGAGCTCACTGAAATCATCATGGCAAAGATTTAATCGCCATCAGATATTTTAAACTTTGTTACGCAGTTAACCTATCACTTGTTGGGCACTTCCAATTTTGAAAAATCAATTGACGGCGGATTTCCATTTGCTGTTCTTGTAAACTCGGTATCAATTGGCGTGGTTTCATTAAAAAAGCCACAATTCTCCATAAAGAATTCATTACCAAGCGCACCGCCAGCATAATCTAATCGCGATTCTTTGCGAGCCGTGGCATCTGCCGTAAATTTGGCTTTCGTCAATTCTACCCATTGTTTATCTGTGGTATAGACCCATTGATTATTATAATTGGCTTTTCGCGAAAGGTTCCCAGTTGAAGGCACAAAATTTTCCAAAAACGAATATAGTTTTTCCAAATTCCGGCTGCCTTGTGGCCTTCTGAAACTTGCGATAAGATGCCATTGATTATCTTCAGGTGTGAAAAAATATGCGGTATAATCGGTTGAATTATTTACAGCTGGCACACCTTTCAATAAGAACTTATAGGAGGTGCCGGCCTTCCAATCATACACCTTGTAGCTTTGTCCTCCGGAACCTTCATTTCCGAACTCTCCGGTTTTAACGCTCTCGCCTTTACCTTTTAAAATTATTTTATAATCGTCAGGAATCTCTTTGGGATCTTGAGTATCAAACGGACTCCAAACTGAAAACAGAATGCGACGCTCAGTCTCAGAATTGACCTGAATCCCGAAATAACCATCTTTAAAGCCATTCGCCATAAAGTACGATCCGATGACATCTTCGCCTTCTGGAACATTGATTTCGTTATAAAAATATTCGATTTCTCGTTCCTTAGGCAATTCATAAGTTAAATGCACGGATGGACCACGACGACCAAAATAAAAATCATCTTTTATAAAATAGATGTTGCCTTTTGTAGCTGGACCACCGATTAAAAAAGCATCAATATCTGCAAAAACAGCACCCTCCTTATCGAAGCCTTGCATTTCAATAGTTTGATATCCTGGTGAAACAATATTAAATTCCCCTATAAAAACCTCCTTCCCATCAGATTTTTCAATAGCAAATTCTTTGGTATCATTACCTAAAGAAACTTTAATTTTAAAAGGTTTGTCAAAGGCGCTTAATTTGAGACCTAAATTAATTTTACCGATATTTTCCGTTTTAAAATAGGTTTTAATTACGGTGGTAGGATTTGACCAATTTCTGATGCCATTTTGAGTAATTATTATATTATTGGATTCAACATTATTGGTTACCCAACTATTGCCATTAGATGGTATTTCAAAGGAAAATGATTCTGCTGACTGAATACTTACTTCCTCCAAATTTTTCTGATTCTTCCAGGCATCACAAGAACTCAACGTACTCATCATTAAGGCTGACAAAATGATTGTGGAAGGACTAAGAAGTCTGCTTTTTATTTTTTTTACTCTCATTTATTTTTAAAAAATTATATTTTTTGTGACAATTTGTACACTTATATTTCTTTATCCATCGCTCCGATTAACGTGTGATGCTCTTGGTCATGATAAATCAATCCTAAAAACAGTTTTACCACAGTCCACATGTTAGAGCGTATTCATCTGCATATTTTCTTGAATTGCCCTTTAGTCTATGCACTTAGCTTAGTGTATTATAAAAACTCTCCATTAAAACATCCCTTGATGACTGAGCAAATTTCCCCTTAATAACGAATCTCAAAATACCCGCAATTTATTAAACAAATAAATCCCGTCAACCAATCAATGTGTTAACGGGATAAATTGTTTATTCAAACTATAAAATTGCCTCTTTAAGTTTGCTGCTATTTAGACAACTAGTAACCCGGGTTATTAGGGGTCAAGCTTGGGTTTTTGTCAATTGCCCCTTGTGGGATAGGCAAGAGATTGTTTTTAGGAGCTACGAATTCTCTGCTTTCAATCAAGTTAGCTGGTAGCGTTAACGACACATTATAATCGCCATTTGGCTGTGTAGTTGCTAAAACAGTTCCTCTTTTGGTTCCCATTAAGTTCCCGTTAAGTACATCAGTTGCAATGTTCCAACGGATGATGTCATCTCTACGTAAACCTTCCATGGCAAACTCCACACGACGTTCGTTTCTTAATAGCGTTCTCAAGCTCGCTTGGTCAGCATATTTAGCCTTATTAACCGCAGGCATTCCCGCTCTTAATCTTATGGCATCTAAAGCATCATAAACTTCACTATCAATTTGACCTAATTCGATTTTTGCTTCTGCAATGGTTAAAAGTACCTCAGCATATCTAAAGATATAGATGTCATTGCCCATGTTCCAGTAAGGAGAACTTGGATTAAGATCTAAAAACGTGGTGTACTTTTTAAAGTTATAACCTGTTTTTGAAGCGTTATCAGCTTTGTTATAATAATCTGGGCTTGTGTCTTCAACAGAACGGTACACTTTATTTGCATATACTTGACCAGGATAAACTACTGAAGCTCTCAATCGTGGATCTCTGTTGACGTATGGATTGTTTGGGTCATATTCTCCAGAAGCTTCCGCTTCCTGAATAGTTTTACCATCTGCCATCTCAAAAGCGTCCACTAAGGATTGTGTTGGAACTACAGAAGACCAACCACCAAGACCGTTTGGCATAAATGGTGTAAAATCGAGAGAGTAGTTATCTGCTACATGTTGTACCGATAAAATAACCTCCGCATTCTGCTCATTGGCTGGATCAAAAAGACCTTCAAAAGTACTGTTTAATGAATAGCCAGAGATGTTTTTGGCCGTTGACAAGGCCTTGTCATAATCTTTAAAGTAAAGATAATAACGCATTAAAAGTGCTTGTGCAGCGCCTTTGGTAGCTTTACCATATTCGCCACCAGAATAAGCATCTGGCAACATGCCAATCACGGCATTCAGTTCGGTTTCAATAAACGTGCGAATCACTTCTTGTGAATCTCTTGGCACTTTAGCTTCTTCAGGTGTAGCAAAGTTTTGAGTTATTAATGGCACATTACCATAACTTGTGGTAAGGATATAGTATTTATAAGCACGAATAAAACGAACTTGAGCCTTATAAATTTCTCGATCTGCTTCTGACACGGCAGTAGCGTTATCCACATTGGCTAAAAACTCGTTACATCTGTTGATGGTTCCAAAACCGTAGTAGGAAGCGCCTGCATCGGCCGCTGAAAGTTTACCATTTCCAATGTTTGTCCAGCCTTCCCAAGGGAAGTTATTGTAGGCGTTATCTGATCCAGCATCACGATACATAAGATCTCCTCCACTGGCGAAGCCGTTATAACAACCCGTCAAAGCTAAATCTAAATCTTTCTTTGATTTCCAAAAAGTGGTCGGCGAAAGCGCGTCATTGGGTGCTGTATCTAGGAAAGAATCGTCACAAGCGCTAAAGGCAACCACGATTCCTAATAAGTATATTAATTTTTTCATCTTGTACTATATATTAAAAAGTTAAATTAACTCCGATTGAATTCGTCATCACAACAGGATAGCTACTACCACGTCCTGATGGTGCTTCTGGATCCCATCCTTTAAGATAATTACTTATCGTAAACAGGTTTTGAGCACTGTAATAAAATCTTAGTTTTTTAATGCCCCAATTGTCTAAAGTTTCACTTGGAATGGTGTAACCTAACTGCAAATTCTTCATTCTTAAATAGTCTGTGCTTCTTAACCAGTAACTTGTGGTTGAATTTTGAGGCATACTTGGGCCATTAATGCCGTCAATAAGACGAGGCACGCTAGTGTTTGGATTTTCTGGAGTCCAACGGTCTAACCAAATAGCTGATGGTTTTTGACCATCACCGTTAACGCCACCAATGGCGTCAAAATCCATATAACCTTTACCTCCTGTGGCACCTTGGAATAGGGCTTGTAAATCAAAATTCATAAACCCTACACTCATATTGATACCAAAGTTGAAGTTAGGTGTTGAATTTCCTAACAACACGCGGTCGTCAGCATCCACTTTACCATCACCGTTGGTGTCTACGTAACGTAAGTCGCCCGGTTTGATTTGGTTACCGTAAATGGTGTTCTTTGGATAAGCGTCAATGTCCGCTTGGCTTTGGTGTAAACCGTCAGTTTTATAGCCGTACCAAGAGTCAAGAGACTCTCCTAATCTACGTATTTGGCGTCCACTAATTATTTGAGTGGTACCAGCTAATTGCACCAGTTCGTTTTGGTTATAAGCCATATTTCCACCAAAGCTGAAATCTACCTCGCCAAAAGTATCTCTGTAGTTTGCACTCACCTCAATACCCTTGTTGTCTAACTTTCCTACGTTGTCAAAAAAGTTACCTAAAGCGAATTCATTTGGCGCAGGAACTTGCATGATAATGCCTTCCGTTTCTTTTTTATAAAGATCAATGGTCAAATCTATTTTACTAAATAAACGGGCGTCAATTCCAATTCCATAACTGGTTGTTTTCTCCCAGATTAATGCCGCATTTTTTGCATTTGTCACTGCCGCTCCTGGTTGGATGGTGCTGTTGAAAGGATAATTTTGTCCAAGTCCTAAAGTAGGAATGGTAGGATAGTAATCGTTTAATGCATCTTGGTTACCCAATTGTCCCCATGACGCTCTCACTTTCAAATCGTTGATTGCATTTTTAGCGCCTTCAAAGAACGCTTCTTCAGAAATTCTCCATCCTGCAGAGAATGATGGGAATACACCCACTCTGTTATCTTCAGCAAAACGAGAAGAAGCATCTGATCTTACGTTAGCTTCAAATAAATAGCGTCCCATATAATCGTAATTGATACGTCCAAAAAATGACACCATATTCAATTCACGGGTGTACCCACTATTTCTCATCCCACTAGAAGAACCAGCATCTAAATTAGGTAGTTCAGTGCTAGGGAAATTTTCGCGATAAGCTGTGGTTTGTTTAAAATCATAGGACTCAGCGTGATAGCCGGCAAGAACTGCAATATTGTGCACATCATTGAAGGATTTGAAATAGTTGGCTGTTAAATCAAATGTGTTACGGGTAGAGTTATTTATAATTTCAGTCAACTTTGTCGGCCCGTGATATTTATTAGGATTATATTGAAGTTCCTTATTCATTTCTGAATTTGCATCATTCACATTCCTGTGAGAAACTAAGGCTTTAACGTTCAGGCCTTCAATAATGTCCACTTGTACCGACCCAATCCCTACAAATGTTTTGCGTAAATAGTTGACTTGAGGACCAAGATCCATCCAGGCAATTGGGTTACCATCTGAAATGGTACTGTAAGTACCATCTTCATTTTTGTAAGGAATCCACGGTGCAATTCTGTTGGTTTGTCTGATAATTTGGTCTAATCCTCCACCTACATAAGGGTTGTTTGGTGCTTCACGATCCATTTGGGTATAAGACAAATTCATATTGGTGGTCAACCACTTTTTAGGTGTAACGGTAAGATTTAAACGCGCGTTATACTCGTTTTTACCAGTATGCTGAATAACACCTTCTTGTTTTTGATGGTTGACAGAAGCACGGTATTTCGTGTATTCTGAACCGCCAGAAACACCTAGATTATTAGTAATAAGGAAACCTGAACCTTGGTATAAAAGATCTAACCAATCGGTGTTAGGGTGGCCAAATGGATCTGTACCATTTCTGAAAAGTTCTATGTCAGCATCCGTAAATTTTGGTGCTTTGCCATTATTAACGAGAGCTTCGTTGTATAAACGGGCATAATCATACGATCCTAAATACTCAGGCAATTGTGTTGGCGATTGCCAGCCCACATCGGTAGTGTAATTTACGGTAGGTTCTCCAGATTTACCAGTTTTTGTAGTGATTAAGATCACACCATTGGCCGCTTTTGAACCGTAAATAGCCGCTGATGCCGCATCTTTAAGTACAGAAATACTAGCGATGTCATTGGCTTGCACGTCGTTTAACGAGCCTTCCACACCGTCAATCAAAACCATAGGCGACGCTTGGTTTAGAGTACCTGTACCACGAATACGGATGTTCCCACCGTCAGCGCCAGGCTGACCTGTTTGTTGATTTACGGAAACTCCTGGTAATAATCCGGCAAGTCCTGCAGAGACGTTGGTAATAGGTCTGCTTTCAAGCATTTCCCCACTTACAGTTGCCACAGACCCGGTAAGATTGACCTTTTTCTGAGTACCATATCCTACAATAACCACCTCATCCAAAGCAGAGGCGCTTTCTTCGAGTTGTACGTTGATGGTTGATTGGCTATTAACAGCAATTTCCTTAGTGGTAAAACCCATATAAGAAATCACTAGGGTTGCATTGGCATTGGCTACTGAAAGCGTAAAGTTACCGTCAAAATCGGTTTGCACACCATTGGTGGTGCCTTTTTCAACAACACTAGCTCCAGGTAATCCTGCCCCGTAGTTATCAGTAACATTTCCTTTTATTTCATGCTGTGGCTTAATGGGAGATTCCCCAATGATTACAATATCTGCACTGTTTGAGTATACATGAGTGGAAGAAAGACTGAATACTGAAGTGCAAAAGAGAAATATAAACGTTCTCAATTGATAGAGTTCTTTCCGTTTATGGAAGGAGTTTTTGGTGGTTTGTATTTTCATAAATTGATATGTTAATTAATTTTCATGGTTATTTATTTTAATAGGTATCCTTAATCCAATTGTAAGGCTTGCGTTTCACCCACATGCCTCTTGTAAAATCTGGAATTTCCTGAGGTGCTCCATTATTTTCTATAGACGCTTCCGATAGTGGCGTGATTGCACTCCATGCTGC
>NZ_JBDSLS010000152.1:0-46436 GCF_039916245.1 Gelidibacter sp. | reverse complement strand
TTTAGAGAATAAACTCAAAGTTGGTTGATTATTGTATTGGTGGAAAACACCAACGATAGCATGTCAGTTCAATTCGTACATACAAAATTACAACAATTGTAAATAGATTACCATATATGTAATTTTTAGCTTTATCTTTGTGATATAGAATTGATTTTCTTCTCATATGCACATTATTTCATTCAAAAAATTAAGAGATTTTTTTTCGAAAGAAACCAACGCTACTACAGCATTGCGAGATTGGTATATAATAACTAAGAAGGCTGAATGGGATAGTTTTGCTGATTTAAAGAATACCTTCAATTCTGCGGACAACGTTGGGAATGGAAGATTTGTTTTCAATGTTAAAGGAAACCATGACCGGATTGTAGCCATCGTACGATTTAAGTTTAAGAAAGTGCTAATTCGATGGGTAGGTAGCCATAAGGATTACGACAAAATAAAGAATATCGATAAATTTTAATGATATGAGCAAATTAATAACACATGAAGAATACGTCAAGGCAAACCTTCGCTTGGAAGAATTGGTAGATATTGTCGATGACGATACGCCGTTGGATGATCCTTTAGCAAAAGAGTTTATGAAGATTAGCGATATCATCGAGTGCTATGAAGAAATCCATTTTCCTATTGGTCTGCCAACCTTACAGGAAATGATCAAGTTGAGGATGTTTGAATTGGGTTTAAGAAAGAAAGATCTAGCTACGCTTTTGAATACAAGCGCTTCGCGAATAAGTGATTATCTAAATGGTAATAGAGAGATTACTTTAAATGTTGCAAAAGCTTTGCATCAAAAGTTGAATATTGATAGCGATATTATTTTACAATGAATGTTGAGGTGGAAATCCATTATAACTTCAAAAGAAATTTTGATTTTTCCGCTAAATATTTAGTATAAAGAAAAAAGCCCCAATTTTCATCAGAGCTTTATTCAAATTGGTACTTTAATCCGTTGAGGGACGTGCTATATATATATTATGCTGAGACAGCTAACTTATTTTTTTTGTAATCACTAGGCGTACAGTCGTATCGTTCCTTAAATATTTTAGAGAAGTAACTTCGGCTGGTAAATCCAACGCTGTACACAATTTCTGAAATGTTTAAGTCGGTATTGATGATCAGTTCCTCCGATTTGGTCAATCTTACCGAACGAATATATTCGCAAACAGTCAAGCCGTGCTGAAACTTAAAGCCTTCTTGTAATTTGGCTGCAGATAATCCAACGCGATCACTCAGGTTTTCAACTTTATGATCTAAATCTGGAAATTCATTGATATATTCCGTGAGTTTTGCAATTAAACTGATTTCCATTTTAGTTAAAGAGGTCGGTTCCATCTCCAAATTCTCGATGTCGTTATTATGGTGGTCAATTTCCAGCGCCAAGATGACGTTTACAATGCCTTTGGTCAATAATTCCCGCACCAAACCTTCTTGTTTGATGGATTGTAGCTGTTTGATGCTTTCGGCTATTTTAAGGTTGTAGGAACCGATATATAGATAGTCCTCTTTCTTATCTGAAATGAAGGCATCTTTTAACTTTGTGCTCCATTGTGAAGTGCTATCATAAGACGTGTTCACCGAAATTAGTGTCGCTACGGTTTCTACATTCTTTTCTAAGACAATGATGTTTTGTTCTGATATAATGTTCGCGACAATGCTGGTTTGAAAAGCGTCAATCGTATTGGTGGTGCTATCCGCATTGAAAGATTGCGATAATCTTCCTTTTGAGCAGTAAATGAAATTGACATGAGTTGCAAGGCACGTGTCAATAGTCATTTTAATATTTTCATGGACAATGATATCAAACTCCAAAACGGCTAGTCCATCTTCAAGAGCAATGGAGCGGATGCTGCCTTTTGCGATATCATTATCAATATTAAGTTTATACTCGGCCGTGTTTTTGGCTAACGTACCACCAATTTCAGTTTTTAGTGTATCAAAAAAGGAATACAGATCGTTAACTTTAGATGCAATTGTTATCATGGCTTGTTATTTTATTGGTTAATTATTGGTGTCTGGAATTTATATTTGGCCGTTGTTTGTGGCTAATATTCTAATTCTGGCATTTGTGCTACTACGATTCGTTTTTGGAAAAACTCGGCATATTGCTTTAGGTCGGAAGGTTGGGTAGTTTTCATGTTTATCGATTCTCTTAAATTTTGTTTGTAATAGTTATCGGCGTTGTAATTCGATACGTTAATGTTTCTCAAAAAGTCCCGCCACTCCTAAGAGAATTGACGTTAACAGTAAAAAATGAACGGATTCATTTAGACCATATACAAAGTAGCTTAAGGCCCATACAATCACGACTAAAACTGATATTGTGTAAAACAAGGTTTTCATATGAAATGCTAAATCCTTTTTGTTGGCTTATTATTTACATTACAAAGATGCGGAGGCATCTCTTATTTTTTCTTACAGCATTTTCGGAATTGATTATAGAATTTCCATAAATGGCAAAAAAAAACACCCTATATGTGGTATAAAGGGTGTTGATTAAGAAGTTGTTTTAAAAGTCTTAGCTAATTGGGAGATAAAAAGTAAAGGTGGAACCTTCAATTACCTTTCCTTCGGCGGTAATATAGCCGTTGTGATTTTCGACAATTTTTTTGCAGATAGAAAGGCCGATGCCTGTACCGGAGTATTCTGTTTTGTTGTGCAGCCTATTAAATAGAATGAAAATCTTGTCAGCATACTCTTGGTCAAAGCCAATCCCGTTGTCTTTTATGGTAATGGTATGGTAGAGGTTGTATTTTGAATATTTCACTTTTGGTAAATCACTTGCCTTTGTTTGTGAATAGGTAATTGTGATAACTGGTGCTATATTTTTACGACTGTACTTTAAGGAGTTGCTGATGAGATTTAAAAACAATTGTTTGATTTGAAATGGGATCACTTTCATGGAAGGCATTCTGTCCGATGAAATCCGTGCTCTCTTATCGGAGATGATTTCTGCCAGATCGTGTTTAGCGGTTTCCAATAAGATGTTAACGTTCGACTCCTCGAAAGCTTCCTCTGATTTATTGGTTCTTGAAAACTGTAATAAGTCATCTATTAAGGATCGCATTCTTGCGGATGATGATTTGATGCGCTGTATATAAAGTTTGCCATTGGCGGATAACTGTTCCTGTTCTTTATCTTCCAATCGGGAGATGAAGGTTTGGATTTTTCGTAAAGGCTCTTGCAAATCGTGGCTGGCAACATAGTTGAATGACGCCAGTTCTTTATTGTTGCGTTCTAATTCGAGGTTTCTTTCTTCAATTAATCGGTAATTTTCGATTTCGTCGGTAATGTCGGCCGTTGTTCCCAACAGTTTTTTGTAGCCTTCTGAATCGATTAAAACTTTTCCGTAGGATTTGAAATGTTTGACGCTGCCATCTTTTTGAAGAATTCTGTAATGTGTGAAAGGCAAATCTTCGTTTGCCATCATTTTAGTGACTTGCTCTGAGAATTTATCCAAATCTTCCGGATGGACGAAAGCCATAAAGTGTTCCATGGTTGGTTCGAACGACTGGGGTTCTTCTCCAAGCAATCGGTAGAGGTTGTCAGAAAACTCAAAAGTGTCCTTTTCTACATGCCAGATCCAATTGCCGAGTTTGCTGATAATTTCAGATTGCGTGGTGGATTCCTTGAAAGTTTCTAAAAGTTCATTCTTTTGCTTTAAACTTTTGAGATTCTTACTGATTTGGATGTATATCAACAGTAAAATGACCAGTGATAAAATCAAAACATAGTAAACGATCATGGGAGCGTTAGACAGTGTTTTTGAACTCTTTTCTTTTCTAATACCAAGCATGTTATTTTCATGAGTGGTCATTTGAATGATTTTAAAGCGCACGCTATTCATGGTGCGTCTCCCTTCATTGAAACCCGAAATAAATTCTGGCGATTCCAGCTTGTTGGAAACCGCGAGCTGCAGTGTTTTTTCGAAAATATCGAGACTTTCGTCAATTTTGATTTCTAGTTCTTCTAGATTTTTTTGTTGTTCTGGATTGTCGACCGTTAGATACTTTAAATGGTCTAAGCTACTGTCTATTGCTTCGCCACTTGATAAAAAAGGTTCTAAAAAGGTGGAATCTTTGGATATGATAAAGGCTCTTTTGCCACTTTCGGCATCTTTCAGAAGAGAAGCCAGTTTCTCTAATTCGATATGAATCTGGTAGGTGTGCTGAACTTCATCAAAACTTTTGGATAGCTTCTGTATATATTGATATGCTAAACCGCCCATGACCAAAACAATGAACAAACTTAAACCGAAGATGATTTTCAGAAAGCGCTCAGAATTATAGATGGACTTGAAATTCATATTTACAAACGTAATAAAAAATTGTCTTTATTCAATCCGTTAGTGTGATACTGCCAATTCATGGTCACCACATCAGATAATATTTTTTTAAGAATGTTGAAGTTATCGGGCTTTTTGATGTAGATATTGGCGCCATTGACAAAGGTGTCTTCAATATCTTCTTCTGAGGCCGAAGTGGAATATATGGCGATGGCGATGTCTTTAAAGCGATTATTGCATTTAATTTCCTGCAAACACTCCAAGCCGGATTTTTTGGGCATGTTCAAATCTAAAAAGAGAATGTTTGGCAACACTGAATCGGATTGGTTTAAAGCGTCCATCAGCGCAACGCCATCTTT
The DNA here is from genome assembly GCF_039916245.1 of Gelidibacter sp. Lineage (GTDB taxonomy): Bacteria > Bacteroidota > Bacteroidia > Flavobacteriales > Flavobacteriaceae > Gelidibacter. The sequence goes on along the minus strand of NZ_JBDSLS010000152.1, from coordinate 41,792 downwards.
ATAAACGGCTACTTTGGTCTGCATTTTCAGTTCTTCAAAAGCTTCTACAAAAAATAAGCGGTCATCTTCATCATCGTCCGCCAATACTACATAAGTGTAATCTTCCCGCATTTTCTTCTATTCGTTTTTGTTAGTGTTTAATTCTCTTCTTTTGGTAATAATTCTCTGAAACGTTGTCGGCGTAATGCCTGTGGTGTTTTTAAATTGAGTGCTTAAGTGCGCCACACTGGAATATTGCAATTTAAATGCAATCTCTGTCAATGACAAATCCGTGTTGATCATCAATGATTTGGCGTATTCAATGCGCTGAAGGATGATAAAGTTTTCAACGGATGTATAAGTCACTTCTGAAAATAGATTGGAAAGATAGCCATAGCTATGTCCCAATTTATCGGAAAGGTAAACCGAACTTTTAACGTTGATGGTATCATTCGCATTTAAAACCATGTCAATGATGGCGTCCTTCATTTTCTGCGCCAAAATAACCTTTTGATTTTCTATTTTCTCAATACCGTAATCGTCGAGAATGTGGTCAAATGCCTGCAACTTATCTTCAGGAACTTTTTCTAAAAATTCAATCTCTCCAAAATTCAGCATTTGATATTTGATGCCTAGTTCCGTCATTTTATCATCGATAAATCTGGTGGATAAAGTGGTAAAATCAAATTTAATAAAGATTTTCATGGCGTACGAAATAGAGGATGAAATTAAACATTATTTTAAATACATAGGAGCGCTCCATACCATTTAAAAACACCAATAAAACGCATAATGTGGAGGCTTAAATTAAACATTTTTTTTATTTTAAATTATAAATTTATCTCAATCAAATGTATTCAAGACTATTGCCTACGCACAAGATGTGAGCAGAAAATCGAATAATTCTGAAAAGATAGTTTTTTTTTGTTTAGCTTAGAGTTGGAAAACATTGTGAAAATCGCGTGCAAGATTGCGTTACATACAGTCACAATGAGAGTAGTACCTTTGCTCATAAGGCTCCATAGTTCAAGGGATAGAATAAAAGTTTCCTAAACTTTAGATTCAGGTTCGAATCCTGGTGGAGTCACTAGATTTTCCGTTAGGACAGCTCACGAGCTGTCCGTTCAAAAGAAGTAATTTTTTGATATGCCATCTTTGGGTTTATCACCAAACTCATGACTATCTCAAGTTTTAGGATAGTCAAAACCATGCTTTCTAGATTGTTATAAATACATAAAAATCGCTATATTAGTATCTTAAACTCAACAGGAAGTCTTTTTTTGAAATAGGATTTCCATTAAAATCTTCCATTTATGATTATTCCTATTATTCTGGGCATCATTGTCCTTCTTGTTTTTTTGATGGTTTCTGCGTTCAACCGTTTTGCCAAAAACCGAAACGTAGTAAAGGATGCTTGGGGAAATATTGATGTCGCTCTTAAGCGCCGTTATGATTTGATTCCCAATTTGGTGGAAACGGTAAAAGGTTATGCCACTCACGAAAAGGAAACCTTAGAAAGAGTTGTACAAGCCCGAAATGCTGCCATGCAAGTACCTGATGGCGATATCAATGCTCAGATAAAGGCAGAAAACCAATTGCAACAGAGTTTGCGCAGCATCTTTGCGCTAAGTGAATCTTATCCAGATTTGAAGGCGAATGCCGGTTTCTTGGATTTACAGCAGAAACTGAACGAGATTGAAGAAAACTTGGAGCGCAGCCGTCGTTATTATAACGGAACGGTGCGTGAAAACAATACGTATGGTGAAAGTTTGCCAGGTGCGTTGTTTGCAGGTATGCTCAAATATCAGCACTTTGACTTTTTTGAAGCCGATGCCACCAGCCGAGAGAATGTGAAAGTGAGTTTCTAAGAATCTTAGGGTCATTCCATTCTTGTGTTGTTTTATTTAATCTTGAATCCTTCTATTTCGCTGTGTTTTAGGCTTGTGCCATGAAAAAGATATCACTTTTACTGCTGTTTCTTCTGAGTTTTAAATTCGGATATGCGCAAGATTTTACCGTGGATCAGTATTCGGTGGAAATTACCATCCATGAGGAAGGTTATTTTGATGTGGTGGAAACCTACGATCTCACATTTGATATGCCAAAACACGGTATTTATCGTGATATCCAGACTAAGTATGATTTGTTGACCGAAGAAGGAAATCAGGAGATTCGAAAGACAAAAATCAGCAAGGTTGAAGTGCCCGGGCATAAATTTGAAACGCCTTTCGGATTTGAACAGAATCTGACCGGAACCTATCAAATTAAGATTGGCGATGCCGATAAAACTGTGATGGGCCCGCAACATTATGAAATCAAATACCGTGTAACCAATGCGTTTTTGCATGAATCGGATGGGGATAAATTCTATTGGAATTTAAAACCCAGTGACTGGCTGGCGACTTTTAGTAATATTGAATTTAAAATCCATTTGCCATCTTCAATCAGTGTAAATGACGATGCTGTTTTTGTTTATTCAGGAGATGTGGGCGCTACCACAGTGAGCCCCGACATAAATTTTACGGTGGCGAATGGTGTTGTAGAGGGTAGGAGTCAGTCAGCTTTTAAGTCCTATCAAGGTCAAAGTGTGACCATCTTAATTAATCTCCCGCCAAATTCAATTGCTGAAATCAAACCACTATGGCCATTTTGGACGGATTACGGGTGGACATTAATACTGGCAGTATTACTTGGCAGTTTTTTTATGACTTGGCTGCGTTATGGTAAAGATGATGAGGTGGTTAGTATTACCAGTTATTTTCCTCCTAATGGCATGGATCCTGCCATGGCTGGGTTTCTGATTAATGATGCCGATGATGTCTCCGATCTGATTTCCCTGATTCCTTATTGGGGTTCGAAAGGCTTTCTGCGGATTGAGGAGATTCCCAAAAAAGGTTGGTTTTCAAAAGCTGATACCAAATTGATTGCTCTAAAACCACTGCCAGACGATGCTCCTAGTTATGAAAGAACCATATTTAAAGGGTTATTTGGCACATCCATCAATCCAGATCAAACAGAGGTTTTGATCAGTAGTTTGAAAGATAAATTCTACACCAGCATGAGTAGTGCCCGAAGTTCTTTAAAGAAGGAAGCGCAACCTTATTATGAATCTGGCGCCAAGCTTGTGCGGAATATTACTTATGGCGTCCTTTTTTTATTAGCCTTGGTTTTGGCTCCGACGCTTCTAACGGTTTGGGGCTTTGTCGCCATGATCGCTTATGTTATTCTGACGATTTTGCTCATCATCATGAACAAGCATATGATTAAAAAGAACCCGAAAGGAAACACCGCATTATCAGAATTGAAGGGGTTTAGACAATTCATCAAAGTCGCCGAAATCAACAAATTGAAAATGCTGATCATTGAAGATCCTCATTATTTTGAAACCACCATGGGTTATGCCCTTGCTTTTGGTTTGTTTGACAAATGGGCAAGCAAGTTCGAAGCGTTAAACATACCACCGCCAACTTGGTACAGTTCATCATCAACGGTACCTTTAACGATGAATAGTTTTTCCAATTCATTTGCCAATACGATGTCATCAGCTAAATCGACAATGGTCAGCTCGCCGACTACTAGTAGCAGTGGATCGTCGGGAGGAGGTTCATCGGGTGGCGGATTTGGTGGCGGTGGCGGTGGGAGTTGGTAATGGAATTACAATTCAAAGTAGAGTCGCGCTAAATAAATTCCATAGATTTAATAATTTCGGTAAACTCAATCTGAAATAAATGCTCTTATTGAGGCTGTAAAAACATAAAAAAACCTCCATTACGGAGGTTTTCAAGAGGTCTTCAATTTTAATTTTTCATTACTAATAATGGTTGTCCGTAAACTGACACAATGGTCAAAATAGACATAAGATAAAAGGACGCTTCGATAAACTCAGTGTATCGCTTAAGACATAAGACTCATTCATTCTGAGCAAAACACCTCTTTTTTAACAATGTATTGTCTTACGTCCTATGTCCTAATGTCTTAAGTTTTTTTAGGTAACGAAGTAGATTAGCATATTGCTAATTAAGTGATACTTCTAAGTCAAGTGTTTTTACTTGCTTAAGAGTGTTTTTAATGCCATTTAATTGCGATTGCAGCATACTAATTATTTGTGGTGCTAAGGTGTTTCTTTTCAGTACATCTCGATATTCATTAATCTTCGCTTTCTCACCACGAATGACTTCTTCAATAACAGTCTCGTCGTTATTGCCAGCGACAAAGTTTTTAACGTCAATCCAAGCGCGGTGCAAGGTTCCAGTTCTGCTGCCATTTTCTTTTGGAATTTCGTTTAAGCTGCGAATTTCCTGATCAATTTCAGTTAGAAAATTACTACGTTGTCGAGCTTGTTGTTGTAAAAATGTTTTTAATTCAGGATTTTTTACGTCAACCATTGCTTTTCTATAGCCTTTTTGAGCATCATAATTCTTGGTTATAATAATTTGTAAAACATTAACGGTATCTCTATTTGTTTTTTCTCTTGCTTTTTCTAATGTGGTTTTCATAATTTATAATTTCTTGATTATCTATAGTATAGGCATATAATTCTTATTATTGTATTAAAGAAATCACATTTGGCACAACGTTAACGTTTGTTATTCAGTTATTTATCCTGAAAACAGAAGGTCGTAATGTCGGTTTAATTTTCAATAGGAGAAACAGAATCCATCCGCTCTCTTACAAGTTTTTGAACTAAAGATGGAGATGCCTTTGTGGTATGAGCCTCAACATATTTATTAGAGATATTCAAATATCCGACAAATTCTATGTTTTATGAATTATCCATTTCTTCTCAACACGCGCACTGGATGTTCTAGGGAAATAAGAGCTTCCAGGGAAGTGGTATAAGCTTTTTATAGGCCTAATTGTAAGTTTAAAATTAATATTTATTCCTTTGAGCTTTACATTCGTGAGTTGGAAGGTGATTTCATAAAAAAGCCGTCTCAATTAGTTTTGAGACGGCTTCCAATTTTATATAATTATTTTTTAAACTATATCTTCAAGTGTTTTTACACGACTGAGTGTGTCTTGAATATCACTTAATTGCGATTTTAATAGACTGTTAATTTTTGGGGCTAGAGTGTTATTTTTCATGACCTCTTGATATTCATCAACACTTGCTTTTTCTCCACGAATCACTTCTTCCAATACCGCTGCATCGTCATTGCCCGCTACTGAGCTTTTAATTTCAATCCATGCGCGGTGCAATGTTCCAGTTAGACTACCACTTTCTATTGGAGTTTCATCGAGATCGCGCAGTTCTTTATCAATGGCTGTTGCAAAATGACTGCGTTGTACGGCTTGTTTTTGTAAGAAGTTTTTTAATGCAGGTGTTTTCGCATCTTGCATCGCTTTTTTATAACCTTTTTCGGCGTCATAGTTCTTTTCTAAAATACCTTGCAATACGTTTACGGTGTCTTTATGTGCTTGTTCCTTTGCTTTTTCTATTGTGGTTTTCATAATATTTGATTTTTAAGTTCCTCACTAATTTACAAACATCACTCTCAAAATTATCTTAAAAAAATCTTATTTGGGAAGGTATTAACACAAGTTTTAATATTTCTTAAAAAAAGTTAATATGGTTGTGGGCCAATCGATTATGTTGCGATTATGAAGTGGTATCGAAGCCAAATAACAGGAACAGGATCCGGTGGGTTCTGTCGCCAGTTTTTGAGCGAAGTATGGGAAATTTAGTGGTCATCAAGGGCAATTTAATCAAATTAAGGTGCTTCTTTATTTATACAAACCTTAGTCCATCATCAACACAAACAGCAACAAATCCTCTTTATAATCTTCTCGAATTTTTATAAACGCCACGCGCATTTGAGATTCCACTGTTTTTACTGAAAGTCCAAGGGTGTCTGCGATTTCTCTATATTTTAAACCGTCCATTTTAAGTTTGACAATTTCTTGGCAACGCTCTGGTAATTGTTCGATCACACGCCATAAACGTTGGTTTTTTTGTTCTAGTTCAGCTTCGGTGGGTACGGCAATGGTTTGGAGGGCTTCATATTTGAGCTGTTCCAAAACGCTGCCTTCTTTCTTTTTTTGACGCAATCTGGTCAGAAATTGGTTGTAGGCCATTTTATATAAATAGCTTTTTACTGAAGAGCGGATTTCAATCGTGTCGCGTTTGTTCCAGAAATCCACAAAAACCAATTGTGCTAGGTCTTCTGCGGCATGAATATCATTGGTGAAATTGACCAAATAGGAGCATAGCGGACGGTAATGACGCTCAAAAAAATACTTGAAAGCCAAAGTGTTACCTTCTTTTATTTGCCCAATTAAACTAGTGTCATTCATTGCGGATTCTGTGAAATTTGCGATGAAGTTAATATTAATTAGCGAAACTCTATTTTGAATCCCGACGTTTCGGAAGCCATTGAAATAGATGTCTGCCGTTCGGCAGCTTCAAAATAGACGGTTGAATTCAACGCTTTTTTTCAACGCGATGGTAAATTTAATACCTTTTATTAAAATAATTTTAAAATTTCTTAAGGGTAAATCATTTTTTGCGCATCATAGGTGTAAATAAGTCAAGCATATTTTGAAAAAGATTATCATTACATATTTAAACGATTCTGTTTCCAATGAAGATTTGGAGCTTTTGAAGCGGTGGCTCCAAAAACCAAAGAACCAAAAGAAATTCAAGGAACTTGTACGGGTCAACCATGAATTGAACAGCTTGAATGGTCATGTGGATGCGGAAAAAGCCTATCAGAACGTCCTCAGGCAAATCAATCGCAGTAAAGGTTCTGGTGGCTTTCTAAACCTCTTGAAATATGCGGCCATATTTGTTGGGGTTTCCATTATCGGCTATGGCATTTATCAGCGTACCGCTGATGTGGTGCACTTGCCAAGTGAAACACAAATTGTTTTACAATTGGAAGATGGGACGATTCAAATCGTTAATGAAGGTCAAAATGCCGTCATAAACAATGCCTCAGGACATAAAGTATCTGAGCAAAAAGATCACGAGTTGGTTTATGTTCAGGATTCTACAGAAACAGTTCTTCGCTATAACACCTTAAAAGTGCCTTACGGAAAAACTTTTGGCATTACCTTGTCTGACGGGTCTAAAGTCACATTGAATGCGGGCTCAGAACTTAGGTATCCAGTTCAGTTTATTGCCAATGAAAAAAATCGCACAGTGTACTTAAACGGTGAGGCTTTTTTTGATGTTGTCAGAAATAAAGAGCATCCATTTATAGTCAATACACAAGATATGGATGTCGAAGTTTTAGGAACACTTTTCAATGTGTCGGCTTATAAAGATGATCATAAAACCTTTACCGTATTGGTAGAAGGAAAAGTGGCAGCACATAACAAATTGTCTGCTCAGGATTCTAAAGTCTTAGAGCCTAATCAAAAAGTGTTTTTTAATGGTGATCAATTGGAATTAATCCCAGTAAACGTTCGAAAATATGTGGCATGGGTACAAGGACAATTGGTATTTGTAGATGATCCTTTTGTCGTGATCGAGAATAAATTAGAACGCAAATATAATGTAACGTTCAATAACACTTATAGTGCCCTGGATGACATCAACATTACAGCGACCTTTAAAAGTGAAACTATTGATCAAGTTTTAAAAACATTTCAGACCTATATAGAGTTTGATTATAATATAAAGAATGGTGTAGTAACGATTACCAAACCGAAATAAGATGAGATTCCTCCCGATAGCTATGGGATTAGTAGAAACATTATAAGATTCCCACCTACGTGGGAATGAGAAAAAAAGGAAGATGCGCCAACACCTTCCTCAGTATTAATTAGTGATTCAACCGTTTGTTAACCAATTAAATCGATGTAAACTTATGAAAAAACAACGAATTAAAAATGTGCTTTCGTGCATTTTGAACCAATCCCATCTGAAGATGAAATTTTCTCTCCTCTTTTTGTTTGTCAGTCTGTTGCAAGTTAATGCCTCTAATAGTTATGGCCAAAACCAGAAAGTAACGTTGAATGAAGATGCCGTTTCAATGACGCAAATATTTCAACAAATCGAAGATCAAACCGATCTGCATTTTTTCTACAATACTAAGGACTTGGATGTTCGACAAAAAGTGTCCGTCAATGCTGATAATCTTAGGGTTATGGAATTGTTGTCGCAGTTGTTTCAAAATAAGGGGATGACCTATCAAATTTTGGGCAATCAAATCGTATTGAAAAAAGCAGGTGCTCCACTAGAGCCTTCTGTAACGGCTCAAGTTATTCAAGAACGTGAGTTTAATGGTATTATCATTGATGAAACGGGGATGCCTATGGCGGGCGTTACCGTGGTTCTTGAAGGCACTCATGCTGGGACTGTTTCCAATTATAATGGGGAATATTTCATAAAAGTGCCAGGTAATGGCCAAGTTTTGGTTTTCTCTTCATTAGGATATCAAACCCAACGTATTACTCTAGGAGATAGCACAATTGTTGATGTGGTTATGAAAGAAGATTTTAGCCAGTTGGATGAAGTGGTATTGATCGGTTACGGCGAGCAAAAACGTGAAGACGTTACAGGAGCGGTATCTTCTTTAAAAACAGAAAACATTGTACAAGCTGCTACCGGAAGTGTTGGTTTTGACCGCGCCCTGGGTGGTTTGGTAAAAGGTGTGCAAGTGTCCCAAGGTACTGGACGTCCAGGATCTCCCGTGCGTTTGAATATTAGAGGGGTGACCTCGCCTTTTTCTTCTGCAGGTTTGAACCAACCTTTATATGTTATTGATGGGATACCTTTTAATATTGATGGTGCAGGTGCTTCAAATGCCTTGTTAACCTTGAATCCTGCCGACATTGAAAGTTTTGATGTTTTAAAGGATGCTGCTGCAACCTCCATTTATGGATCTCGTGGTGCGAATGGTGTGATCATTATTAATACCAAAAAAGGAAAACGTAACCAAGCGGCCTCCATAAATTTATCTTATGCTACCACTTTGGCGCAACCTATTAATACAGTCAAAGTTTTGGACGCTAATCAATATCGTAATTTTTATGATCTGATGATCGGAAACAGTGTGGATGCCATGAACGCTGGTCAATTAGATCCTTTCTTTGCTTTTGATTTGGATAATATAGGCAATGTTGAACTTGATTTTGATACATTCATGGTCAATTATGGTGGTTTGCGTGAAGAATATTTTGGAAAGGCAAATACCAATTGGAACAAGGAAGTTTTCAGAAGTTTAGCCATAACCAAACAAGCTAACGTGAGTGTTGCGGGTGGTAGTGAAAAAACCAACTATGCATTGAGCTTAGGGTTTGTTGATCAAGATGGTTTGACTGTAAGAGATGGCTTAAAACAATATACTTTGGGCATGTCCTTGGATACCGATGTGGCCAAACGTGTAAAAGTGGGTGGATCGATTAATATAGGTCATACAGAGTCAAATTCTGGAGAAGATGATTTGTTTGGAGAGTATACCATCAATACCTCGATTGCACGTGCACGTCCTGACTTACCTGTGTACGATGCCAACGGACAGTTATTGGCGCAGCCAGATTATGCTTACGGATTTGAAACTTTGGAGCCGAGTCCATTATTGCGTTTGCAAAACAAAACCAATAACAAAAATTACAACTTTATTGGAAATTCCTATATAGAAATTGAGCCAGTAAAACATTTGAAAGTTAAAGCAGATGTCAACGCCGCTGTTTTTTATACCGACAATAGTTCATTTATTCCAAAAAGAACACAAACCTATTTTGGCGCTCCAAACGAATCTTATTTGAACGAATCAAATACGATGGTGTCTAATATCACTAGTAATTTGCAAGCCAACTATGACTTAACACTGTCTGCTAATCACCATTTTAATTTTATGGTGGGTGCCGCTTGGGATCGAACTAATCTGGAGAGAAGTAGCCAGTTTTACGCAGGATTTCCAGATGACTATGTTCTTATTAACGGTTCTTCTGCCGAATCTGTTCAGGCTTATAGCAGCAACCGAGTGGAAAATGGGATGAACTCTCTGTTCTCTCGTGTGACTTACCGTTACAGAAATCTATACAATGCAACGCTCAATTATAGAACGGATGCGTCTTCAAAATTTGGCCCAAGCAACCAACGTGCTAGTTTTCCATCGTTGTCTGTGAGCTGGAATATTGCCAATGAAGAATTTCTTGCAAAGAATGAAACGGTCAACGTCTTAAAATTAAGAGCAAGTGCAGGACGTGTTGGTTCTACTAACATCTCTGATTTTGCATACTTACAGTTTTTAAAATCAGACTCCAATGATCTTTATCAAGGGAATTCTGCACTAGTATTTAGCAATAACTTTCCTAATAAAAATGTGGGTTGGGAAGAAACTGAGGAAATTAACCTCGGTTTGGATTTTGAATTTTTCAAATCGCGTTTAAGAGGTGGTGTGGATGTCTATAGCAGAAAGACTAAAGGAGGCTTGGTTCCTACGCCAATTCCTTATGAGTTGGGTTCTACTTTGTATTATGCAAACTTTGTAGATGTGAGCAATAGAGGTGTGGAAGTAAGTTTGGGTGGAGATATCATCAAAACTGAAGATTTCTTGTGGACTGCCAATGTCAATTTTTCAATTAACAGAAACAAATTAGATAAACTAAATGGTTCTAACATCAACCCATACCAATTAGATTATTTTGTTGAAGGTCAACCGGTCGGAACCATTAAAGGTTATAAAGTGACCAAAATTTTCCAATCACAAGATGAAGTTGATGCCCTAAACGATGCATCTCCAACGGGAGTTTACGATCAATTCTCAACGGGAGCTGGTGATTATATGTATGCAGATACTAATGGTGATGGACGCATTACTGTTGACGACCGCGAGATTATCGGTAATATTGAACCTGATTATTTTGGAGGAATCTCAAATACCTTCACCTACAAAAGCTTTAGTTTGTCAGCATTGCTACAGTACTCTGTTGGTGCTGAATCGCTTTGGGATGCTATTCCAAGGGGAACTTTCAACCAATTGGGAGAAAACAAATACAGTGAGTATGCATTGAACACCTGGACACCAGAAACTCCTAACGCTCGTTATGCAAGAGCACTTTATTTTGATCCTTCTGCAAGTGGACGTATTTCAGACAGATATATGTATGACACTTCATATTTGAGATTAAAAAGTTTACAGTTGAGCTACAATTTCAATCCGCAACTCATGAAAAAAATCGGAGTTAGCGATGCGAAATTAATGCTTACAGGAACCAACTTATTGACATGGACCAAATGGCCAGGTATTGATCCTGAAACTTTTTCAGAAAGAGGTGGCATCATTGACCAAGTGAATAACGAAGATCCGTATCCATTGGCTAAATCATTCTCTGTAGGTGTTCAACTTCAATTCTAAAAAAACATATCTAAATGAAAACATATAGCACATTATTAAAATCAATCCTCTGCTTGTCAATCATCGTCTTGGCTACGAGTTGTAGCATTGATGATATCAAGCCTATCAATCAATTGACTGAAGAAAATGCAGTTAGAGATGCCGCCTCAGCGCAGTCCGTTCTTAATGGCGTTTATGATTTGGGTCGTGAATTTGACGTCAGTAACTTCCCGCTGTATTTAGCAGCTTATGGAAATGAAGGACGCATTGTTGGAAACGGCTTGTCGGGTTATCAGGGTTTTAACACCAATGAAGTGCCTGTTCAAAACATATATTTGACCAACCTTTACAATGGATTGTACAAAATCATAAATTTGAGCAATTTCTTGATTCAAGAATTGGAAGCAGGAAAAGCCATTGATATATCTGATTCGCGTAAAGCAGAAATGATTTCTGAAGCCAAATTTCAACGCGCGTTTACCTATTTTAACTTATTGCGTTATTTTGGACAGTTCTACGATATTAACTCCCCCTATGGTGTGGTTGTAAGAACCGAATTTGCTAATGAGATCGTCGCACAACCAAGAAATTCCGTAAAAGAAGTTTACGCACAGATCCAATCTGATTTACAATATGCCTCCGAAAATGGGCCTGTTTATGTGGATCATTATTATTCTGGTAGTTTAGCCGCAAAAGCATTATTGGCTAAAGTAGAATTGTACTTAGGCAATTTTGACACGGCTGCAACACTTGCAGAAGAAGTGATCAATAATGGCGAAGGTTATGCCTTGGAAGCTAATTATGGAAGTATTTTCATGAACAGTTTTAACTCTTCAGAAGTTATTTTCGCACCATTCTCCGGAAAAGGTGCTGAAGGAGGAAGCCAAATGGGTTTGATCAACAGAACAACTTTTAGTGAAAGCTTAAGAAGTTTAGCTGATGCTCAAGTGGGAACTTCTAACGATGGCGATCTATTTGAAGAAGGCTCTGGTTATGATCCACGTTTTAGTTATGCTTATTCTGATGATACTCAAGGTGTAAATACGCAAGGTAAATATCCGTTTGGAACGACTTCGGGAGGACAAAACAATACCATTTACCACTTGCGTTTAGGAGAGTTCTATTTGATTCACGCTGAAGCGGAAGCAAGACGTGTTGGAGGAGATCTTGAGGCGGCCTTAGAGAGTTTAAATACGATCAGATTGCGGGCAGGCGTAGCTGAGAAAACGCTTTCAAATAAGACTACTTTGCTAGAAGACATTCGTCAGGAAAAACTTTTGGAATTGTTTTTTGAAAATGGCGAGCCATGGTTTGATGTTGTTCGTTATGATATCTTAGGCAATCTTAGTGCGTCAACCATTAAGTCGACTTTGACTTCTAAAGATAAATTTATATTGCCAATGACTTCTCAGGTAAGGATTGGTAATACTAACATCGTCCAAAATCCTGGATATTAATAAATAAGAATAATACAGATGAGAAATTTAGTAGTAATTGCAATGATCGTGTTGTTTGCTTCTTGTAAGCAAGAACCACATGTTCCTAAAGATTATGCCGTGATTCACGGTACTATCAAGAATGTAAATGACAGTATTAGTCTTCGTCTTTACAATCCTGAAACTTCAAAATCAGTAATTATTGAAGTGGACAAAAACGGAAACTTTAGAGACACTTTAAAGTTGGATAAGCCAACCTCGTACAATGCTGTTTATAACAACATCTTTGTGATGTATCTTAAAAATGACATGGATCTTCAAGTGGATTTTGATTCCGAAAAAATTCAGGAAACCATCACTTTTAAAGGAAAGGGCGAAGATGAAAACAACTTTTTAAAATTTAAGTCTAAGCATGTAGCAGGACTTTTTGGAGAAGATTATAAAGAGTACTTAGGCTTGAATGCCGAAGATTTCAATACGACGACCCACAAGTTTTTAAAAGATTTTAATACAGAATTGGATAAGAAAGCAAATGTTCTAGACTCCGCTTTTGTAGCCAAAGAAAGAGCAGACATAGAGGAATTTAAAATCAACATGGAAGGACAACACCAAGAGCAATTGGAAATCAATGCCAAGTTGGGCCAAGGGAAGCCTTCTCCTGATTTTAAAAATTATACCAATTACAATGGTGGTAAAAGTTCTTTAGCCGATTATAGAGGCAGCTATGTATATATTGACGTTTGGGCAACTTGGTGTGTGCCTTGTATTTATGAAATTCCATTTTTGGCCAAAGTTGAAAAGCAATATGAAGGCAAAAACATCAAATTTTTGAGTATTTCTGCTGATCAGCCTAAAGATGAACAGAAATGGCGTAAAATGATCAAGGACAAAAACATGCACGGCATCCAGTTAATGGCTGATAATGCGACAGAATCACAGTTCTTTGCGGATTATTACATCTATGGCATTCCACGTTTTATCCTGTTGGATCCACAAGGTAATATTGTTGCTTACGATGCACCAAGACCTTCAGAAGAAAAGTTGAAAGACCTTCTTAACAGTTTAGATATTTAAAAATTTTGAGATTAGTAGTAATACTTTAATTTGAATTAGCCTTCGATAAAGTAGTAAAAGGGTCATTCATTTTGGATGACCTTTTTTGAGTCTAATTTTATATTCCCAATTCCAGCAATTAATTGAAATAAACCTACCGATTTTATTTAGATTATAGAATGTTTTTATAAAAACCGTTTTACTTTAACTAGGAAACGCTTTTAAGAATGTATGTTAGACTGCCAATTATATAGTAAGAACCAAATTATGGCCTCCATATTCAAATCAGGTTAATTTCTAACTTGTTTATACTTTTCAGTCAAGGGCTAGATTTTAAATCAAAACTCGAATAATTATTTTGTTGCGACTAAATCTCGTAAATTTCATCACTTTATAAAAAAGTCTTATAAACCATTGCTTTACTATATGAAAAAACTATTGCTTTTATTCCTTCTGGGTGCTTCACATTTAGGCAGCGCACAAATGAAGGTTGATGATGTTAAAACGTTTACTTTAAAAAACGGAATGAAATTTTTAGTTGTTGAGGATTTTTCCATTCCCAATGCTAATATGTATTTGTTTTACAAAGTGGGCAGCCGTAATGAATATCAAGGCATTACGGGCTTATCCCATTTTTTTGAACATATGATGTTTAATGGCGCCAAAAAATATGGTCCTAAAATGTTCGATCAAACTATGGAGTTCAATGGCGGTTCCAATAATGCCTATACAACTTCAGACGTAACAGTTTATACGGACTGGTTCCCAGCTTCAGCAGCCGAGGTCATGTTCGATCTGGAAAGTGATCGTATTGCCAATTTGAGCATCGATCCTTCCATGGTAGAAAGTGAGCGCGGCGTGGTGTTAAGCGAGCGCAGAACCGGCCTTGAGAATTCCCCTTGGAGACAGTTGTTTGAAACAGTTCAGGCTACCGCCTTTCAGGAACATCCGTACCATTGGCCAGTGATTGGTTATGAGGATGACATGAAAAATTGGACCCAAGCTGATTTGGAACGCTATTTCAAGACGTATTATGCGCCAAACAATGCTGTGGTGATCGTTTCGGGAGCACTTAAATTTGACAAGGTAAAAGCCTTGGCCGAAAAATATTTGGAACCTATTCCTTCACAGCCAGAACCACCAAAAGTGCATATCGTTGAACCGAAACAAACAGGAGAGCGTCGCATTACAGAGCAGAGAGATGTCGCCACGCCTTATCTTCTGATTTCATACCATACACCAGAAACCAAAAATGAAGATTATTATGCGCTCAGTATGTTGAGTTCAATTTTGGGTAATGGGCAGTCCTCGCGATTATATTCAGAATTGGTGGATAAACAACAATTGGCCACACAAGTATTTACATCTTTTGATACTTCATTCGACCCTAGCTTGTTTTCTATTGGAGCAGTTGCAAATAGAAATGTAAATGAGTCTGATTTGGAAAAGGCAATTTATATCGAAATCGATAAAATAATAACAGACGGCATCAGTTCAACTGAGCTTCAGAAAGTTAAGAATCAGAAATTAATGGAGTTTTACAGCCAGACGGAAACGATCAATGGAAAATCCAATACGCTTGGTACCTACGAAGTCTTTTTCGGGGATTATAATAAAATGTTCAGTGCTCCTGAAAACTATAATAAAGTTACGGTAAAGGATATTCAAGATGTTGCTAAAAAATATTTTTCAAAAAGCAATAGGACTGTGGGAGTTTTAAAATCAAATGTTGAAAATTAAGGTAGAAATCTGATGAAAAAAGTAATTCTAATTATAATAGTACTGCTGGCAACTCCGGCAATTATAGTGGCACAAGCATTTCAATTGCCTAATTACACGAGCTTTACATTGCCTAATGGTCTTGTCGTTAATTTGATGGAACAGCATGAAGTTCCTGTAATTGCACTTAATGTGATCCTTCCTGCGGGAGCTATATACGATGGCGAAAAGGCTGGTTTAGCCTCTTTTACTGCCGATGCGCTTAAATTGGGTACAAAGAATTATACCAAAACGCAATTGGATGAAGCGCTGGATTTTGTTGGTGCCAACATCAATACCACGGCGCGCAAGGAATATGCTTCCCTAAACGCAAAATTTGCAGCCAAGGACTCAAAGGAAATATTGAACATTGTTAAAGACATCTTGCTTTATCCTACGTTTGACGCAGCAGAATTTGAGAAGGAAAAAAATCGCGCGCTTGTTGGTTTAGAACGACAAAAGGAAAGCCCAAGAAGCATCATTCCTTCCTATTTTGACCAATTGATCTATGGCAATCACGTTTATGGCAATATCCCTCAAGGGACTGTAGCAACCGTAGGCGCCTTAAAAGCTTCAGATTTAAAGGAGTTTTACAGTGCCAATTATTCCCCAAATGGTTCAGCGATAAGCATTGTGGGCGATTTTTCCAGTAGGGAAATGAAAACCATGATTACCAAATTGTTTTCCGAATGGAAAAAATCGGCAATCCCAAAAGTCAACTTGGCCTCAAAACCACTTCCTGTTTTTTCGGAATCAAGGGTATTATTGGTAAACAAGGACGATGCAAAGGAAACAACATTCTATATTGGATCGCCAGGCATTAGCAGAAATAATCCAGAATTTGTAGATATCTCCATTATCAACACCCTATTTGGTGGCCGATTTACCTCCATGTTAAACGATGAATTAAGAGTTAATTCTGGGTTAACCTATGGTGCCAATAGCAGGTTTGATGCGTTGAAATACGGCGGGTCCTTTACGATTTCGACATTTACGGCAAACGAAACGACCGAGCCAGCCATTGACAAAGCCTTGGAGGTCTTAAATACACTGCATAGCAAAGGTTTGGATGAGCAATCGTTAGCTTCGGCCAAAAATTATGTAAAAGGACAATTTCCACCTAAATATGAAACGGCTACACAGCTTTCGGTGCTTTTAGGAGAAATGTTTTGGTATGATTTGGATAAATCCTTTATCAACAATTTTCAAAAAACGGTTGATGCCTTGGATCTGAAAAAAGCCAATCAAATTATTGAAACCTATTTCCCGAAGGATAAACTACAGATTGTCTTAATTGGAAAAGCCTCAGAAATAAAAAAGATTGCTGAAAAATATGGAAAAGTAATTGAGACAGAAATCAATACTTATCCGAAAATGTAATCCACGGCACTTAAGTGTTATCTAATAACTCCCAGAAAAAACAAGACCTAAATGAGGTTGTCAGTGTTTTGTTTGGGAGTTGTTTTTTATATGTGGGCTACGGCATCTTCATGTTGGCATAAACCCGATGCGCTGCAGGCATGATGACATCTGCTTTTTGATAGTAACATCAAGATCTTCAGACGTGTAGAAATCATGGATAAAAAAGCTTCCAACAACCAGCAATAAGCCAATAGAAGCACTAATAATTGGTGCTAATTTAGAATTCATGACACTATGGATTTAAGAGAATGATACCTCATTTAAGGGTGCATCTCTTAAATCAATAGAATGTCATCATCTTTTGAAAATTATTTTTCGGAAGTAGCGTATTTTTTGCCTAATTCGGTCAACATTTCAGCGCTCATTTTTTTGAGATCGAACTGATGGTTCCAGTTCCAATCTTTTCTGGCAAGACTGTCATCAATTGATTTTGGCCATGTATCGGCAATCTGCTGTCTGAAATCCGGATTATAGGTAATGGTAAAATCCTTGATGTGATTTTTAATTTCAGCAGCGATGTCTTTAGGTGTAAAACTCATGGCGGCCAAGTTATAAGATGATCTAATAGATAATGATTCAGCAGGTGCATCCATAATTTGAATGGTCGCATCAATGGCGTCATCCATAAACATCATTGGCAATTCGGTGTTTTCTGATAGGAAACTTTCATATTTTCCATCAGTGATGGCTTTGTGATAAATTTCAACAGCATAATCTGTGGTGCCGCCTCCTGGCATGGTTTTCCAGCTAATGATTCCCGGATAGCGGATACTGCGCACGTCAACACCGTATTTATCATAATAATATTCGCACCAACGTTCGCCCACTTGTTTGGTCATCCCATAAACTGTTGTAGGCTCCATAACGGTGTGCTGAGGTGTATTATCTTTAGGAGTGGTTGGTCCAAAAACGGCAATACTTGATGGCCAGAATACTTTACTTATAAATTTAGCCTTCGCAAGATTTAAAACATGAAATAAGGAATTCATATTCAAGTCCCAAGCTTTCATAGGGTACTTTTCTCCCGTAGCACTTAACATAGCGGCCATTAAATAAACGGTGTCGATCTGATGTTTTTCTACACAAAGCAAGATTGAACCGTAATCTTGTGCGTCAACAATTTCAAAAATTCCTGAATTGACTAAGTCAAGATTGTTATAATTGATGTCTGATGCGATAACATTTTCATCGCCATGAATGCTTCGTAATTTAAGCGTTAATTCAGAGCCAATTTGGCCACCTGCGCCAATAATTAGAATTTTTTGAGCCAT
Organism: Gelidibacter sp.; assembly: GCF_039916245.1. Taxonomy (GTDB): domain Bacteria; phylum Bacteroidota; class Bacteroidia; order Flavobacteriales; family Flavobacteriaceae; genus Gelidibacter. The sequence goes on along the minus strand of NZ_JBDSLS010000152.1, from coordinate 23,585 downwards.
TGTTGATAGATTTGAAGGCAAAAGTACAAAGTTTTTTGATGAAGATTATCCTGTTTTATGGAATGAATTTATGATTCATATAATGTCATGTTTAACTAAAACCTCTCAAAAGTAGATCATTGTATAATTTTTACACGGACTGTTACGTGAAAATTGAGTTTTTACACACTTTTCAAAAATTAAAAATCCCGGTAAATCTAGTTATTGTCCTGATAATCAGATTTCTAGAGGTCTGCTTCATGCTGATCGCTGCAATGGCATGTTTATTTCTTATTAGATAATAACACAACAAACAAATAACAGTTAAACAATAAAATTTAAAAGATTATGAAAAAGGTAGTTTTATCAGTAGCAATCGTATTAGGAGGATTATCAACTTATGCAACTTCAGCATTCGCAATGAATACAACAGATGCCATAATGATAACCATAAATCAAGAATATAAAGAAATTAAAGTAGATGCACTTCCACAAGCTGTGAGAGATGCTTTGGCAGCAGATTTTCCAACTGCCACGCTTGATAAAGCTTATGTAAATGATGCGCAAGAGTATAAATTGGACATTACTGTTGATGGCGCGAAGTCATCCGTATACGCTGACAAGGACGGAAACTGGATTGAAAAGGAATAAGTTCCATCGATTATAGTAGTATAACATATCTCAAATAAACATTTAAAACATATAACATCATGAAAAAAGTAATTTTAACAGCAGCAATCGTATTGGGAGGACTATCAACCTATGCCACATCAGCATTTGCAATCAAACAAACCGATGAAATAGTGGTAGCCGTACAGGACGATTATAAGGAAATAAAAACCACAGCGCTTCCAAAAGCTGTAAAAGATGCATTGGCAGCCGATTTTCAGACCGCGACTCTTAATAAAGCTTATGTCAACCATAAGCAAGAATATAAATTAGAGATTACCGTTGATGGAGCGGCATCAACGGTGTACGCTGATAAGGATGGACACTGGATTAAAAAAGACTAAGAATCCACTTTATTTAAGCAGAAAAAGGACGTTTTTATAGAACGTCCTTTTTTTTTATGTTTTTTTTAGAAGGTTTACTGAGTTTAACTTGATATTTTTGTAAAAATGAACAAGCTATGAGCGCGATTTTGTTGGTTGAAGATGATGTCAGTTTTTCTGAAATGTTACGACGTTTTTTGGAGCGCCATCAGCATGAGGTTACCTTAGCTTACACCCTTGAAGATGCCAAAACGAAAGTTAAGAATTCGACTTTTGATTTGGTGTTTACTGATCTCCGACTTCCTGATGGCGATGGGATTGCATTATTGAACCATATTAAAACCAAGGACGCTTCTGTTCCTGTGGTTCTGATGACAGGTTACGCCGAAGTTTCCACCGCTGTTAAAGCCATGAAAGATGGTGCTTTTGATTATATCTCTAAACCATTTAATCCGGAAGAGGTATTGCAGGTCGTGAAAAATGCGTTGAACGAAAAACATCAAACAAAAACACCACAAGACCCAACACCTTCCACACCAAAAAATCAATCTAAAGCTGAGGCAGGGTTTGTAACTGGGATTAGCGCCGCCTCAAAGGTGTTGTATGATCATATTAATCTGGTGGCACCTACAAACATGTCGGTTTTGATTTCAGGCGAAAGTGGAACAGGTAAGGAAGTGGTCGCTAAAGCCATTCATTTAAAAAGCTCGAGAAAAAATAAGCCTTTTATTGCGGTCGACTGTGGCGCCATTCCAAAGGAAATAGCGGCTAGCGAATTTTTTGGACATAAAAAAGGCTCTTTTACAGGAGCCATCAATGATAAAATAGGCCATTTTGAAGCCGCCAACGGTGGTACCTTATTTTTGGATGAGGTGGGGAATTTAACTTACGAAAACCAAATTCAATTATTGCGAGCACTTCAGGAGAGACGTGTCAAACCTATCGGAAGTAATGACGAAATTGAAGTCGATATTCGATTGTTGACGGCGACTAATGAGGATTTACTGAAAGCCGTGGAGCAAGGCGATTTTAGAGAAGATTTATACCACCGATTGAATGAGTTTTTTATCAAAGTTCCTAATTTGCAAGAACGCCGGGATGATCTTATTCTTTATGCCGATTTCTTTTTGGAAAATGCCAATCAGCAATTGAACAAATCCATCATCGGTTTTTCTCCAGAAGTTTTAAAAATATTCCAAACCTATTCTTGGCCAGGGAATTTGCGTGAGCTTTCCAACGTTATCAAACGTGCCACTTTATTGACCACTGGTCATGTAATTCAAAAGGAAGTGCTTCCCCATGAATTGTCTGCTGCACCTATAAAAGAAGTAACGCCACCTTCTTTTTCTGCAAAAACGAATGAGAAGGAGTTGATCTTAAAAGTCCTTCAAGAGGCCAACAACAATAAAACCCAAGCGGCAAAATTGCTTAATTTTTCCCGAAAAACACTTTACAACAAACTCAAGGAGTATGATTTGGAGTGATATAAGCTTCCATGTCCTCACAAAAAGCCGTGAGCTTAATTTCTAACGCTTCTAAAAGTTGATTGTCCACAACAGGGCTCTGCTCTAATATTTCTAGGTGAGGCACCACAGTAGTGGCTTTTAATTGCTTAAACATCGTGAGCATGCGATGACTCAGGTCCTTGATGGTTTGCAGGTCGTTTTGCTGTTGCGCCAATTTTAACTCGGCCATGTGTTTTTTGGTGTCTTTTAAAAATAATTCTAAAAGCGATTTTAAAGCCTCTTCATCATAATTTAAAAATCCGGCGATGGAATTGGTGTCAAAATAGTCGGATCGGAAAGTTGTTTTTTTATGATCTTCTTCAGGTTGTGTGATGCTTTCTGGAAATAATTCACTTAAAATATCAAACCAAATGTGGGCTTCAAAAGGTTTGTAAACCACTTTTGAGAAGCCACTGTTGAGATATTCTTCCGTATCAATATCCTTTCTGCCCGTCATGGCAATAATGGGTTGCTGTTTATAAAATGGTAATTGTTTTACGGTTTCCATAAAATGAAAACCATTCATTTTTGGCAATTGAATGTCGGTAATGATCACGTCATAAGACAGGTTTTCCAATGCGGAAAGTGCTGCTTTGGCATCTTCAAAGGCATGAGTGGTCACTTCATGTTGCTCTAAAATATCAACGATGAGTTGGCGCAGTGACACATCATCATCCACCACGACGGCTTTTAATTTGAAATTTGCGTTGGATGGTGTGACTGCTTTAATCTCCAAAGGTTGATCAGAAAGCTTTACCGGAAAAAAGAATTCAAAACTGCTTCCTTTTCCAGGTGCGCTCTCTAAAGTCAATTGACCTTTTAATAAATTCACTAGTTTTTTTGAAATCGCTAATCCCAGACCAAAACCGGAATTTTTGGCATTACTGATTTCGTTAACTTGGGTAAAGGCATTAAAAATATCGTGTTGTTTCTCTTTACTAATGCCAATACCTGTATCGGAAACGTTTATGACGGCACTATAAGCTCTGTTTTTTACCTGCAATTTAGTGCTGACGGTAATACTGCCTTTATCAGTGAATTTATAGGCATTGCCGATAAGATTGTATAAAATTTGTTTCACTCGGAAAGGATCGGAGGCAATCGTAATGTCAAGCGCTGGGTCTTGATTTATGATGAGTTCAATAGGTTTGTCGGCGTAAATGGCCTTAATGTTTTCAGTGGTTTCATCCACAAGACTATTGAGGCAGAAAGGCACCATCTCAATTGTAATATGACCATCTTCCAATTTGGAAAACTCTAAGAGGTCATCCACTAATTGACTCATATAACTGGAAGCATTTTTAATATGGTCCAAATAGTTTTCCTCTTTGCTGTTTTGCGCGGTTTTGTGCAGCAATTCACTATAGCCAGAAATGGTGCTCAATGGCGATCGTAAATCATGACTGACCATATTGATCAATTGCTCCCTGCTTTTTAATAGGGAGTTGGTGTAGGCATTGGATTTTTCAAGTTCATCGCGATACTCCTGACTTTTCCAAAAATCATTTAAAATGATAAATGAAAAAATGGTGACCAAAATAAAACTGACAATGGCCGACAATGAAATGATCGTCGTGCCTCTATCCAGTGCTTTTTGACGTTGGGTAATGATACTTTGAGAAGAGGCGACCATCTCACGTTCCAATGTGCGAAGCAGATTTCTTAATTGACGAGAGGTTGTCAAATCGTTTTCCACCAGTTCGCGCTCCTTAAGCATCAAGGATTGCTTTTGCGCAGCGAAATCTTTTTGAATTTTATTGAGCATGTTGCGTGAAGTGGTCACGATGGAGTCAATTTCCTTTTGATCGACTTCGTTTACAGGATCTTTTGTTTTGACTTCATTTAAATAGGTCACCCAATCCTCTAAGACCTCTTTGGTCTTGGGATCCATTCCCTTCGGATTTTCCACAAGATCTTCTAAGGTCGATTTTCCTAAAATAGGATCAATAGTCTTTAGTTTGTTAATGGTTTGTTCGATGGAGTTTTCAGAGCTGCTTGTGTTTTTAAGACGTCTCAACTCATTCAGGTCTTGTTGTTTTTTGTCGAAAATTACTTTCACACTATCTAAAAGTGCCTTTTGATAAGGATTGTTCACTAAAACCATCAAGGTGTCAATAGTGGTAATAAGACTATCATTTTGCGAAATATAGGCACTAAATTTTTCGTCCGTATTCATCTGAAGCGCTGCTCTGGCCAAGCTTTCATTCTCATAAATATCGGCCACCAAACCACTTATTTTTATGAGTTTATGACGTTCTTTGAGGTCGTCAGTTTGGGTAGCGGTAAAATTGCCCAATTCAGAAAACACCAGCCATCCTGAAATTGCCGCTAATATCCCCAGTGCGATATAGCCAAAAAGAACCTTGAAAGTGATTTTTCTGTTAGATGATTTCATAAACACATTTAAAACTTGGGCCAAGATAAAAAATGTGTTTCAATCGCATTGCCCCTAAAACTATTTTGTGTTGAATTAAATTTAGTTGAATGAGATCAATAATTGAAAAGCTAATAAATGAAGATAACTTTAGTTTATTTACCTTTGAACGCTAATCATCTATTTTCAAATGTCTTTGTGGTATGAAACAACTCTTGTTATTAAGTATCTTAATTTTTATTGGTTGTAAATCTGAGCCAAAGGTTGAAGACCTACCTTCTGAAAATCAGGAAAACGCCTTTGCTGTTACTGCAGAGGATATTGAAAAACTCAACTATACAGATTATATTTTGAGTCCCGATAGTGAACAGGCTATTAGGGATTGGCAAAAATATCAGGATTTACAAGTTAATATTGAGCTTTTAAAGAAGGCAAACCTTTCGTTTTTTAAGGTCGAGAAGAAAATCATGCAAGAGTTTATTAACGAATTAAAAGCAGGCCAGCCTGAAAGCGTTAACACACCAGCAATACGCTCACGAATGACGGTTTTAGAAACCAATTTACTAAGGCTGCAAGACCTTGCCAATCTCGATAACATTAAGAAAAAAGAGCTATTGGAAGCCATCAAAGAATTGCTTGTCGCAGATGTCAATCTGAAACTTCAAATCAACAAAAAGTTTGAAAAGGAAGCGCAGCAGATTCAGGTGCCGGTGAAGTAGGCATTAGGGATGAGGTATTAGGGATTAGGTGTGAGGTTAAGATTGCTGATTGCAGATTGAAGATTGTTGATTACATGAACGTGCCTTCTCGGTACGGACGAATTTTTAAATGACTGCTAATCGAACACTTCAGACTAAATACTGCTGACTGAAGACTGAAGACTGCTGACTGAAAACCGTCAAAAACTCTCTTAATTTCTTGTTAATATGTAACAAAAACGAGCAACAAGCTTCTTATAATAACTATTTTTAGTCAAATTAAACACTTAAACACTATGAAAACCAATCTTAAGTACGCGTTGGCGACTACTGGTTTAGTATTTGCGACCCTTGTGGGTTGTAAAGACGAACCAAAAAAGGACACGGCAATGGCGGACGAAAAAATTCCAGGAATTGTACTCGAAAACATGGACACTTCTGTCAGTCCGAAAGACGATTTCTACAAATATGTTAATGGAAACTGGGAGAAAAACACCACGATTCCTGATGATGAAACCCGTTGGGGAGGTTTCGGCGTTTTGCGAAAGGAAACCCGTCAAGACGTCCTTAATATTGTAAATACCGCAATTGAACAGAATACTTATGCGGATGGCACGGACCAAAAGAAAGCCTTGTTGCTTTTTAAAAGTGAGTTGGATTCGGTGGCGAGAAATAATGCGGGAATTGCTCCCATTGAACCTGCATTAAAAGCGATTGCCGGCATCAAAAACCTTAATGACGTGCAAACCGTTTATGCCACAGTTGATGGCGTGAGCGCACCTTTTGCAGGCCTGGGGTCGTCAGCAAACCTTAATGACAGTAGCATGAATATGGCTTGGATCTTTCCTGGCGGACTAGGATTGCAAAGAGATTATTATTTGGATCAAGATGCGAAATCTAAGGAAATCAGACAGCAATATGTAGATCATATCACGAGAATGCTTCAGTTTATCGGTTATGATGAGGTGAAAGCAAAAGCTGCGGCAAAAAAGGTTTTAGAGATGGAAACCAAATTAGCCGAGCCAAGATTGGATAAAGTGGCGATGAGAGATGCGCGTAATTATAACAATCCGACGTCTTTTGCAGATTTACAAAAAATGACTCCTGCCATCAACTGGCAAAAATTGGTGGACGATTTAAAGATTGATAAAAAGATCGAAACTGTAAATGTCATGCAACCGAAATACATGGCTTCTTTACAAAATTTCTTAAAGCAAACGCCTATTGAAGACCTCAAAACCTTAATGGTTTGGAATACTCTAAACGATTCTGCTAGCTATTTAACTACAGAAATGGAGAAGGCAAACTGGGATTTTTATGACAAAACACTGAATGGTGTACAAAAGCAACGTCCTGCACAAGAGCGCGCCTTAGCTACTGTTGATCGTTCTGTTGGCGAGGCTATTGGAAAAGTTTATGTAGAGGCGAAATTTCCACCAGAAGCGAAAGCCAAAGCTGAAGAAATGATTGCCAACGTGATCCAAGCGTTCAAGAACAGAATCACGAAGTTAGATTGGATGACTGAGGATACTAAGAAAAAAGCAATTGAAAAATTAGATAAATTTACCGTTAAGATTGCCTATCCTGATGAGTGGGAAGACTATTCAAAACTTCAAATAAAAGAAGGTAATGGCTATGCCCAAAATATGTTGGCCGTTAGCCATTGGGCCAGAGATAAAAACTTCTCTGAAATCAATGAGCCTGTGGATCGAAAAAAATGGGGGATGGCTCCACAAACAGTAAATGCGTATTTCAATCCACGAAATAACGAAATTGTGTTTCCTGCTGCTATTTTACAGCCACCGTTCTATAATTACACCGCGGATGATGCTGTGAATTATGGTGGTATTGGCGCGGTCATTGGCCATGAAATCTCTCATGCTTTTGATGATTCTGGAGCGCGTTATGATGGCGATGGTAACTTGAAAAATTGGTGGACAGAAAAAGATTTAGAGGAATTTACCAAACGTGCTGATGCTTTAGCTGAGCAATACAGCGGTATTGAAGTATTGGACAGCGTGTACATCAACGGTAAATTTACTTTAGGTGAAAATATTGGTGATCTTGGTGGTGTTCTTGGCGCTTATGATGCTTTGCAATTGGATTTTGCGAAACACGGTCGTCCTGATAATATTGACGGATTTACACCAGAACAACGTTTCTTTATGAGCTGGGCAACCGTTTGGAGGACTTTATCCAGAGAGGATGCACTTAGAACTCAAATCAAAACCGATCCACATTCCCCAGGAATCCAGAGAGCAACACAACCTTTAAAAAATATTGATGCGTTTTACGAAGCCTTTGATATTAAAGAAGGAGATCCAATGTACTTGGCACCTGAAAAGCGTGTGAGAATTTGGTAATATTTTAAATGCTATTTTGTTTATAAAAAAAAGCAGTCTATTTTAAAATAGACTGCTTTTTCATTTAACCCTGTTTATAAGTGTTAATCCGTTCCTTTTGCACGGCTCAACAAGGCTTCCTTGCTAATTCTGGCCATATTGAAATTAGGATCAATGGCCAATGCGCGATTTAAAGTAGCGATTGCAATTTCCTGATTCGCGTCTTTATCTTCACTATAAGTCACAATTGCTTTTAGATATAATAATCCAGCTTTTAATGAGGTTTGATAAGGCTGTTGTTGTTCGTAATAGGTGCGTCGCATTTCATCCGTAACATTAGCTAAGCCGTATTCTACTTTTTCTTGTGCCCCGACTAAATCGCCAGTTTGTAACATTAAATCAGCCAATTCATACGCCAAAGTTGCACTAGGTTGTTTTTTGTAAAGGAGATTATAAAACTCCAAAGCGCGTTGGCGCTCGCCCAAAGCATTAAGAGCAATGGCTTTGATTTCTGTGTTCAAATCAGAATCAGTGGCGCTTTTTTCAATGCCGATGGTGTTTAAAGCTTCCATATTGCGACCTTCAGAAACATAGATATAAGCCAAGGTGTCTTTTCTTGCCTGACTTGGTTTAAGGACATCCAAGTGCGTCATGGCATTGATAACGCCTTGTACGTCACCTTGCTTTTTCATTTGTTGGTAATATTTTTCAAAGTGTTTTTGAAGTTCTGTTTTTGTCTGGGCAGTGATGCTTAATGAGCTCATCACGATAACAACGAGTATAAATTTTTTCATTTTCAATTGGTGTATTCTAGCCTTTAAATCAGGCCGTTATTTTAGTTAATTGCGCCAAATCTATAAAAATTAATAAAACAAACTCTTAAAAGCGTGCTAATTGTTACAGTTTGTGGGTAAAGACATAATGCAACTCCCGTTCCACTTTTTCGCTCGAAATGATTTTCCCTTTGCTCGGTGTGGCATGGTCAAAATGGGGAAGTGGCAACTTTTGTATTTCGCAAAGCGAGTTGTAATACTTTTCACGTGAAGGATGCTGCGGTGCCACCGCATTAAAAACGGTGTTCCATTGTTCCTTTACGATGATGTTTTTTATAATGGCAATACAATCCTCTTGATGGATTAAATTGACCGGACCTTCAGGATCTGGCGCATTTTCTTTTCCGGAAAGGTATTTCGCTGGATTGCGATCGCCGCCAATCAATCCTCCAAATCTTAAAATTGTGGTTTCGAAATTAGGATTGTTTTTAAAAACATCTTCGGCGCCAATCAATTGTTTTGCAGCATACGATTGACCATTTGGAGCGTTTTCATCGGTAATCGTGGGTATATCAACCTCCTCTTCATACACAGAAGTAGAACTCACATAAAGTACTTTTTTTATATCAGAATGTTCGATGTGCTTGCTTAGCAAATCCATCTGTTTTATAAAATTCGCCTTTGGATTTTTTCGTAATCCAGGAGGAATGTTTATAATTAATACTTCAGAATCTTTTAAACACTCTTCAATAGCGTCGGTGATGCCTTCTTCAGAAATAGAAACCACAAACGGAATGATTCCAGCCTTTTTTAAAACTTCTATTTTGCTTGGAGAAGTGGTCGAGCCTTTCACAAGATTGCCATTTCTGACCAATTCTGTTGCCAGTGGAAACCCCAACCAGCCACAACCGATAATACTGATGTGTTTATTCAAAAGTGATGGTTTTTTTTATGATGATAGCGTCGTTTAGTACAAATGGTTTCGGAATCATCGTCTTTGGACGTTCTGGGACATTAAACAAATCATTGCCAACGAGGTCAAAAGATACCTCAAAGATATTAAAACTAGTTTTTTGAGCTGCTGGAACCGTGAAATTCAATTCGATCAATTTGTGTTCCGTAACCATATAACTGAACAATCTGTTTTTTATGCGGTCATTAAAAACGTAATCTTCTCCTTCTTTCTTTTGAATTTCCAATCCATTGATATTAAAGGATAAGAACTTATTGGAAGCGTCGGCATAAAACTCTAAGGTATTAACGTTGCGCTGTGGTGTAATAAATACTTTGATGTGTCGCGTATCGCCAATAATGGTGTCTTTTTGTTTGTCAACAAAAAAGGGTTTTAAGGCTTTAACTTCCGTTTCTTTACTGTAGGATAACTTCGTGCCATACTTGCTATCAAAGTTGATATTTGAAGTGTCAAAAACATCGGGATTATCGGTCAGATAAGCTTTGGTCCAATCGTCCAATAACTGATCATAAGTTGCCCAAACTGCCATGTCTTTATCGGCGTCATAGAGATAGACTAAACTGTTTGGTTTTGGTCCTTCTTCAGTAAAACCAGATTTCAGATGTGCGGCCACCAAAAACCCGAAAGCAGCAATAAATAGGAGGTAAGCCCATCTGTTCTTATATCTTGAAAATCCGAAGACGGAGATACATAAGGAGAACATAATCGAAACCAAAAGCGTGGTAGCCACAATGGTTTTAAGCCCAAGTCCGACGGGAAACATGACGATAAATGGCGACATGATCAGGAGTAAAGGAAATAGCAATAAAGTCATCAGAATAATGTTCGGATGTTTTTGGCGTATCAACACAAAAAGACTGATCAATCCAAAATACACCGGAATGATAAAAAAGCTGGCCCCTTTGAGTGTAAATGCGATGACACCACATATTATAAGCCATAAAAGCAACGGCGGAACGGCCAAACTCGCCGTGTTTTCCGGTTTATAGACTTTGTTGTAAAGCCACATGCACACCGCTGTAGAAAACAATGCAAAAGCCCAAATATATAGGTGTCCATTATACGGAAAACCTTGAAGGATTTCTCCATATTGCGGATAGATGATCAACAATAATTTCCAACCAAAAAAGCCTACGACCCCGTTGATGAGCAAGGCACCAATCCCCGGAAGGAAACCTAAAGCCATAAATTTGGATTCCAGTCTTCTTTTATGGATGCCATAAAATACCAAGCCAAGAAATATGAGAACAGCTAAAATGAGCATTGGAAATATCCAGGAGTTTGGATAGCTGATCATTTTAAAAAGCGGCACATTAAAATACACTGCATCCTTGTCACTCTTTAAAGTGTTGAGGTCGGCTTCCGAAAAATAAGCCAATAAAGGCATCAAATAACTACCTTGATGCTCCAAGGTGTTTCTGTCCAAGCGGTCATAATTATCTAAAGCGGTGTGATAATCAAAATGGTCATCAATAAAAGCGAAATTCAAACCATCAATATTGCCATCTTCCCTAAAGTAGGTCAAATCTGTATCATTCGGTAACATTTTATAGATGCTATAGGCCAGCGAATTGGCCACAGGATAATCAGGATTTGCTCTTTTGAAGCCGTTGATGAGGTTTTGGTTGCCGCCATTGGTTTCAATCAGCATATAGCTTGGACCTCCGCTGCCGCGGGCTTCAAAATTCAATACAAGGCCGACATCTTTTGCCCAAGGGTGTTGATTGACAAAAATATCGGCACCATTTAATCCTAATTCTTCAGCATCAGAAAAAAGAATGATAATATCGTTTTTAGGCGTTTTGCCTTGGCTTAAAAAAGCTCGCAGACCTTCCAAAATCGTAACCACGCCCGAGCCAGCGTCACTAGCACCATAAGAAGCATGCGATTTGCTGTCATAATGCGTGAGCAACATCAAGGCTTTGGAATTGTCGCTGCCCTTAATCCGCGCTAAGATGTTTTTAGGTTTGACAATACTGCCCCATTTTTTGTTTTGGCTATAGGCTTCTTGAATTTGGGTTTCTAAGCCTAAAGCGTTCAATTCCTGTATCAGGTAATTTTTGACCACTTCATGTTCGTCAGAACCGACATAATGTGGCTTTTTGGTAATGTTCTTGAGATGTTCCAAAGCGCGTTCGGAAGAGAAGGCAGTTGGTGCCGTTTGTAGGTCTGAAATGTGTGTTGGCAGTAACGCATAAAAGCTCCAATAAATGGCTAATATAATGAGTGCGACGGCAATGGCTTTTTTAAGCATGTGAAGAAATGTTAGTTGGTAGCTAAAACTACAAAATTAATTTGCTGTAAATGGATGTTAGGTTAAATGGTTAATTTTAATTAAATTTAAGCATCACAAAAAATTTTAATTATGGCTATCAAGAGTTTTCGAGGGGCACGAAAACCGCAACAAAAGGCTATTGAGCAGTTGCCGTTTAGGGTGTGCGATTTTATGAGTAGGGATTTGATTACGTTTAAACCGGATCAAAAAGTGATTGAGGTGGTGGAAATTCTGATCAAACATAGAATTTCTGGAGGACCTGTAGTGAACGATCAAAATGAATTGGTGGGGATGATTTCTGAAGGCGATTGTTTAAAACAAATTAGTGAAAGTCGCTATTACAACATGCCGATGGAGGATGATACCGTTGAAAAGCGCATGATAAGAAATGTCGATACTTTAGACGGGAATATGAATGTTTTTGATGCGGCCAACGTTTTTTTAGAAGCCAAACACCGCAGATTCCCGATTCTAGAAAACGGGAAATTAGTGGGGCAAATCAGTCAGAAAGATATTTTAAAAGCGGCTTTGCAAATGAAAGGCCAAAATTGGAATTCGACCGTTAAATAGCATAATTGCTGATGAAGTTCAACGCTCACGTTTTACCAAAGCATAAAAATCCCCTTCAAGAGGCAAATAACCTTGATCATATACAAAGTAATAGATAGTTCCTGCTTTAGTGGTGTAGATGCTGGTAAAATAATTAAAGTCAAATCCTTTTTCAATAAGTTTCCCTCGGGAGACTTTTGTTTTTTGTTCCGGATTCAACGTTTCAAGAATGCGGTAATTTTTTCGCAGCCAATTATTGGTATTACGAATTAAGTTTTTGCTGTCCTTATTGACGGTATTGTTATAGGAATTTCGGCACGCATCACTACAGAATTTTTTGTCGATACGCCCAACAATTTTTTCGCCACACTCCAAACATCCTTTACTCATAGTTTACAAAGTTAATACGAGACAAGATACAAATTATTCATTGTCAATGACTCAGAAACCTTTGGCGATTATTAAGGTGTTGGTTTGGTTGACTTTTTCGTAAACTTCTGTTGTGTAGAATTGGGTTTTTAAAAAATCGATGACGGCAATTAAAGCGTTGCTTTTTGTTTTCTCTAATGAAGCATTAAAAATAACAGCACCATTTGTTGCACTGGCCTTCATAACATTCCGCCAAAAATTTAGCTCTAAAAATGATTTCGGGACCTCAATATCCACGAACAAATCGATAATGATGACATCGAATTGTTGAGTATTTGAGGTCATGAAGTTAAGGGCGTCGTCACAAATGATATCTAGGTTTTCGCTTTCTTTGAGATGGAATTCGGTTTTTGCGAGGTCGATAATAACGGGATCAATATCGACAGCCACGATAAGTTTTGAATAGTCAAAGTCGTGACGCAAAGTTTCAATGACACTGCCGCCGCCGAGACCTAAGAGCAGAATGAAATTGACGTTTTTTAAATCAATTTTTTCCAAGCCAAATTTTAAAATCCGTTGCAGGGAACCGTAAGAGTAATTGGCGTTTTTGGTATTGAGGTGCTTTTTCCCATTGTACCAGGTAATCTCCAAAGTGCCGCTGACATCAGAATGCACTTTTTTTGTAATCGGATAGAGATAGCTTAAAATTTTACTCATAGAAGTAAATATAGTGATTTCTGAAAATATAAAATTTTTGTGTTTATAATTTGTTGTGTTACATCTCTATGGTTTTCACTTTTAATATGGCCTTTCCATTTTCTACTGTTACTTCAATATGAAAGTTCGCTTCTGATGCCAGAATTCTCATTATATTATTTTAGCGATGTTCAAGACTCATTCTGTGATAAGTCAAAAAGGATTTGTCGATGCTATATAGATTTTAATTATTAAGAATCTGAAAACGTGTATTGTACAATTAAATGTCAAGATGGTATAACAAGTGTAACTAGAAGTTGTAGTGGAATGAAAGAAATGAAAAAACACGTGCATTTCAACCCTCAAAAGACGTACTTTGTGGGTAAAACTGCTGTTGTTTTGAAAAATTTAAATATATTTGTATTAACATGCTTACCCCGCTTCCCGTTTAGATCAGCGCGCTCAGGGTAAGCTTTTTACTTTTATGGCAAAATCTTCTTATAATAAACCTGCCTTAACTTATTCTCAACAAATTTCTCAGTTACAAAATAGGGGACTAATTATTTCGAATATACCAAGAGCAAAACACCTATTAGAAAGTATAAGTTATTACAGATTAAGTGGTTATTGGTATCCAATGCTTATAGATAAATCAAATCATTTATTTAAGGAAGGGTCTACTTTCCAAAATGCATTTGATATTTATTGTTTTGATAGAAGGCTTAGGATTTTAGTCTTAAGGGAGTTAGAGAAGATTGAGGTTTCTATAAGAGCTAAAATGATATACATCCTGTCCCATGAGTATGGAGCTTTTTGGTATCAAGATTCAATTCTTTTTAAAAATCTTATTAGGCACAGTAAAACCTTAGGGAGTTTACAGAATGAATATGAGAGAAGTGATGAAGAGTTTATTGAAGCTTTTCGCAATAAATATACAGATCCACTACCACCGAGTTGGATGATGTTAGAAATTACATCTTTTGGAACAATGTCTTTTTTATATAGTAATTTAAAGGATGGCAGAACAAAAAGAATGATTGCAAAACATTTTGGACTGAACGATAGAACGTTTGCTTCTTGGATGCATAGCATAGTTTATTTGAGAAATGTTTGCGCTCATCATTCGAGGTTATGGAATAGATCAATGAGTATTCAGCCTATTAAACCACAAAAGACCTCAAAATGCTGGATGGATGATTCCAAGGTAAGCAATAAAAAAGTATTCTTTATATTATCAATGATCTTGTTTTTAATGCAAACCATAAATCCAAGTAATACTATAGTTGTTAGGTTCAAAAAGTTATTGGCTGAATATCCTAACATTGATGTTAGCGCGATGGGGTTCCCAGATAATTGGAAAGACGAGAAGCTATGGAAATAAAATTTGTCCATGTTTTAAGATTAAATCATTATTTTTTATAAGGAGTTATTGCTGTTGGGTGACAAGTAAAACCAAATTTCATAAAATTATATACCTCCAAAGTCCAATCACTTGTATTGAGTTGGGAATTTTTTTATTTTAATTTTTAGAAGAAATGAAACTATAACCTCTATTTTTGAAAATCAACTCGAGTCTTATGAAATTATACATACTTCTTTTATCGGTAACGTTTAACTTATTGTCTTGCACAGGAAAAGACGTCGCTCCACAAGATATTTTGACTAAAGCTACCCAGCAACTCAACAATTGGGAGACTTTAAGTTTTACGGCCGCGACGATTAATGCCGATGGCTCCAAACCAGCGACATCAACCGTTTATAAATTGAAGCGCGTTAATTATGAGCCACATTTGAAACTATTCTTTTTCAAGGAAATGAACAAAGAAGTAAGCATTTATTACAAATTGACGTCTCTGGCGGTGGTGGAAAATCAGAAAAAGAAAATCACAACTTTCGATTATGGAAAGGATCGCTCCATTCCAAAATATTTGGAGGCTTATATGAGCGATGATGACAATTTGCTGTTTACGGCGGAATTGTTGAGTAAGTTTAAAGATGACTTCTCATTTGTGGAAAAGTCAGATTTTAATGACCGACAAGTCTATGTTTACAAACTTCAGAATTACAAGCTTTGGCTGGACGCGAAGGACGCCACGCCGCTAAAGCTTGAAATCGATGATGGCGCATCAGGTCAAAAGGAAATAGTTTATTCAGGAGTTGTGTTTAATGAGCCCATGAGTGAGGACTTATTTACCCATCCGGAAAATGAAGGGTACGTTTCTTCGGTTTATGGAATTAAAAAAGAACCGATGCTCAATGTCAAAGCGCCCAATTGGACTTTATTGGATCTCGATGGCAATAAAGTGTCCTTAAATGACTTTAAAGGATCTCCAATTTTCTTGGAAGCTTGGGTGTCTTCCTGCAGTCATTGCATGGAATCCCTACCAAAAGTCAAGCAAATTGGTAAGGAATTTGGAGACAAGATTAAGGTGATTACGGTAAGTTTTGATTATGACCTCTCAGAAACAAAAGCAACTGTAAAAGACAAAGACATCAATTACTTGGTTCTCCAAGGTGATGCGGTCTTTGATCAAAATTATGATTTACGATCGTTTCCATCTTATTTTGTGATTAAAAGTGACGGAACTATCGTGTATTCAGAACGCGGTGCGATTGAAGGGAAGAAGGAGAAGGCGTTGTTTGAGGCGTTGAGGGTGGTTAAGTAATAGATAAAAATCCCAATATTTTAAATTCCCTGTCTGCCGACAGGCGGGCAAAAATTCCAATCGCTTTGTATGGGATTGGTTTTTTTGAATAACGTTTATTTTAAAGGCATTTTAACCTTCTTTTTTATTAGAATAATTCCAGTCCCGAGAATCAGCATACTCGCATAAATGATTTTATTCTCAATAGGACTAGCAACTAAAAATCCAGCGAAAAATGTCATGAAAATAACTAAAATCATTTCGAGCCAGTTTAATACTAAATCCAATTTTGTATTTCATCCTATGAAGCTATCGAGTGCCGTTAGGCTATTCAATGGGCAAGTGCCAGATTTTGTTTTATGTGGTGTTGACAAGCGTTATTTCTTTTGTTTAGCCTCTATTTCAGGTAATTGTTTCTTGTATGCTTCTAAATCCCAAGTCATTTCATAATACGATAGATAGGATTGTAGGTTTTCTAGTCCAATTTCCGCCCTTCTTTTGTCAACATTGTCAGGGTCAATTAAGGGAAGAACGTAGGGTTCGCCAGTTTCTTCGTCTTGACTAACTTGACTGCCATAAATCTGTTTTCTTCCATTTCTTAAGGCGACTCTATCTTCTAAAAGAGCTAAGTAACTCGCTCTAGCATTACCTTTACTAACGGCATCTTTTAGCATAGGTAAGTATTTTTCTTGTGTCTCAAGGTCAGAATGTTGAATTACTAAAAATAGGGTAACGTTTCCTTGGTCTCCAATTTTGTCGGTTCCCATCCATCCACGTTCATCAAGTATTTTTTTTACTTTAATTAAATTAACCGAATCGATTTTATCAATCTTTTCCCATTGTTCTTTAATTTCCTGCGATTTCCATCCATGTTTTTCACTTATGTTTTCTAATTCTGTGCGTGAGGATTGATCCAATTGGTAGATAGTATCTAAAGTTGCAACTAAAGGTTTGTCGAAATTTTCTTCTAACTTTTCCTTATTAGTTTTAATTAGCGACAACACCTCACTCCATCGTTTGTCGTTGTGCAAAAGACTTAGATCAGAATCTTGAATAATATGATTGTAATTATAATAATCTCCTGATTTCGAAATTTTAAATAATTGAACAAATGAAGAATCAACTTCTTTTGCTAAAGCCCAAGAGCACGCAGCATTATATCTGTCGACAGTTTTTGAGCTGTTTGTTTCTATATAAAAGGCTTCAGAATATTTTTTTGCAGCTTCTAAATAATTTTTAGAATTATAAAGAATAGAAGCTTCATTGATTAAGTCACTATATTTTTGGTCTTGACTATAGGTCTGAATTACAGAAAGGAGATATACAAAAAATAAAATCACGTTTTTTTTCATAGTCTTTGTTTTAATGTACCAATGCATGGTTGAAAGAAGTAGGGCTAAAAAAACTAATAATTTTAGCATTCTGTTTTTCTTATTCTTTTTACAAGTAGAAGGTAGCTAGGTAATTATTTTGCATAACGTTGTAAGTTAGCTTTTTAATTAATTCTTAGGTTCATCATGATGTCGGTTTGTTCATCATTTCCGAGGATGAAAATGTGTTTGTCGAATGTTACAAAACCGTTTTTTTCATAAAAGCTTATTGCTCTATGATTTTCTTCCCAAACTCCTAACCAAATATGTTCTACATGTTTCTCTTTCGCCAATTCAAGAGCTTTGTCGTAAAGAAGTTGTCCTACTTTTTTTCCGTGAAATTCTTTTAGCACGTAAATACGCTCAATTTCAAGTGCATTTTTTATTTTTAACTCGGTTTGTGATTCTCCGACATTGACTTTTAAATAGCCGATTGCCTTTCCGTCAAGTTCTGCAAAGTAGAATTCAGAATTTTTGTCGGTCAGCTCGGCTTTAAGTTTTTCGGTCGAAAATGCATTTTCCAGGTATTCCGTCATGTTTTCTTGGCTGTTAACGGAAGCGAAAGTCTCAACAAAAGTTAGTTTTCCGATGTCTTTTAAAGTTTCAAGATCTTTTAAACTTACCTTTCGAATGTTCATTTATTTACGGTTTATTTTTCTGGAGCTAGCAAGTGTATATACCACATTTAGTTTCCTCGAATATAAGATAATTATTATCCATATCCATTTACAAACGCATACAAGCATTTACAAACAAGTTTAACCAGTTAACAATCGAATAACATTTGGAAGTCCTCGCGTCTCTGTATTGTTGAATTGACCGAACGAGATTCAATAGTATTAACTATTTAACCTTTAAATTTTAGAAAGCATTATTGTAATAATAAATTTTGAATGTTAATTGGAAAATCGTAACAAGATCCTGAGGTTTTGTAGGCTTCCCCAAAAAAAGACCAGTAATGAATTTTAGACATGTTGCTACTAGTATTTACAACAATTTAAAATCATCCTGGCTTAACTTCAGTTTTGGATTATCAAGCTTATCAATTGAAGTTTTTATTCTTACCTGGTCGGATTCCGGTAAAAAAGTAGGTATTAAATCAGATAACTCTATTTTCAGTAAACGATTGATAACAATTAAATCTTTTAAAGAAAAAGGACTCATGCCATTCATTAATTCAGACATATAGGATTTGCTATTGTGTCCCAATACGGAGCCAAGATCTTGTTGCGTCAGATTTAAATTTTTGAGTTTCTTTCTGATTAACCCTTTTCTGTTTTGAATGAACTGTCGTTCTCTCTCCGCTATTAATTCAGCTAAATCACTGTCTTGTATTTTCTCCTCAGATATTTTTGAGTTAGTAGACCAGTTTTTGTTTTCATAGTCTTCTATCCAGTCTCTTAATTTCTTACGTAAGACTTTATATTTGGGATCTTCTTTAGAAAGAACTCTTAATCTTCGATCTGCAATCATGGCTCTTTCTAAATCTAATTCATTTTGAATTTTTCCATGTTCCAATAAGTCTGATATGTCAAGTTTTGTTGTCATGATTTTTGTTAAATGTACTCGTTAGACTTTAACCATTTCTTTATGGTGTTCTTATTGTTTTTGAAGGTGGTTTCATATTCTTGATGTGTGCTGACCCAAACAACTGAAGCTTCTTGGTCATCAATTTCAATAAGAATCATTGTCCTATGGATACTGATATTGAATATATAAAAGCCATCACTATGCACGCAATCAGCATCTGGTCTGGTCTGATTTATTTCAGTTTGGTTTTTCCATTGGTGGCCTTCAATATCTTTAACCAATTTATCGATGGCATTACCCAAAGGAACATTTCCTCTATTCTTCCACTTGAGCTTTTCTAATGATTTTTATTGGTTAGTCTCATTATTGGATATAAATATACAAAAAAGTTCGGTTATTTTCCGAACTAATATTATTTGTAGTGTTCACGACTTGTAGGTTTACGTCATTCAATGCATTCTAAGATAGGGTAAATCACAAGCTATATCCGTTTACAAACGCTTACAAGCATTTACAAACGAGTTTAAACAGTTAACAACCGAATAACATTTGGAAGTCCTCGCATCTTTGTATTGTTGAATTGACCGAACGATATTCAATAGTATTAACTGTTTAACCTTTAAATTTTAGAAATCATGAACGCATTAAGAAACACAGTACAGTTGATTGGAAGATTAGGACAAGATCCTGAAATTGTAAGCTTTCCTGACGGAAACAAAATGGCGAAATTTTCGTTGGCCACAGACGATAGCTATAAAGACAAAAGTGGCGCTAAAGTGGAGCGCACGTATTGGCACAATGTTGTCGTTAAAGGTGGCCTTGTAGAGATTGTGGAAAAGTATGTCGCAAAAGGCAAGGAAATCGCCATTGAAGGCAAACTGACCAACCGTTCTTGGGACGATAAGGATGGCAAGAAGCAGTATATGACAGAAATTATCTGTAATGAATTGTTGTTATTGGGAAGCAAATAAAAGTCAAATCCCAAAAAATATGAAATTCCAAATTCCAATAGTCAACCATTGGAATTTGGGATTTTTTTATTGGAATTTCAAAAAAAGATGTCCTGTGCCAACCGGAACGTATTCGCGTGCGCTTCAATAATGATTTTGATGTCGGGAGAATAGCCACCGCCCATACTGCACATCACTGGAATATTATGGTCTTTGCAGGTTTGTAGTACAAAGCGGTCGCGTTCTTTGCAGCCTGCAATGGATAAAGCTAGTTTTCCTAATTTGTCAGAAGCAATGACATCGACGCCACATAAATAGAAGATGAAATCTGGTTTTTCCCAATCGATTAATTGTGGTAAGGTGTCCTTTAAAATTGAAAGGTAAGTAGCGTCGTCACAATCGTTTTCAAGCGCAATATCTAAATCACTGTGCTCTTTTTTAAACGGATAATTGCTTTTCCCATGCATGGAAAAGGTAAATACCGAAGGGTCATTCTCAAAAATTTCAGCGGTGCCATTGCCCTGATGCACATCTAAATCGACGATTAAGATTTTTTGAGCCAATCCTTTTTCTTGAAGATAACGTGCACCAATAGCTTGATCGTTCAGCATACAAAAAGCTTCGCCATGATCGGAATATGCGTGGTGTGTGCCGCCAGCAATATTCATGGCAATCCCATATTTGAGTGCAAATTTACTGGCTTTGATAGTGCCGTCAGCAATAATGAATTCGCGCTGGACGAGCATTTTACTTAAAGGAAATCCGATTTTCCGAGCCGCTCTTGGTTCAATCGTCAGATTTTTTAAATCGTCAACATATGCTTGGGTATGAACATTTAGGATATGATGTTCTTCAGCCATAGTAGGCTTGAAAAAATTGGATTCGGTACATGTGCCTTCATGCAGTAATTGTTCAGGAAGCAGTTCATATTTAAGCATCGGAAACCTATGGCCTTCCGGTAGTGGATGTTTATAAATGGGATGGTACGCTATTTTAAGCATATGCAAATATCTTGGGCAGAGATTCGTTGTTTATGCAGTATAT
Organism: Gelidibacter sp.; assembly: GCF_039916245.1. Lineage (GTDB taxonomy): Bacteria > Bacteroidota > Bacteroidia > Flavobacteriales > Flavobacteriaceae > Gelidibacter. Next base: position 2,521 of record NZ_JBDSLS010000152.1, on the reverse strand, counting down.
TATGACCCGCAGTCGCCGCAAATTATAAAATCTATTTTAGATATCGGCTTGAAAACAGGATAAATCAAGTCCTGCGTAATTTGAAAAAGATTTTGAAAAACCCGATTTTTGGTACATTTGAACTAAAAGATAATTAAATGAGTAAAAACACCTCCATATCACTCGGAAATTATTTCGACGAATTCGTCCAAAGTAGCATAGGTCAAGGAAGATTTAAAAATGTTAGCGAAGTAATCCGTGCTGGATTGAGGCTCTTAGAAGAGGAAGAAAGCAAAGTGAGTGCTTTAAAAAGTGCAATTCAAGAAGGAATTGACAGCGGAATAGCTCATGACCTTGACCCGAAAAAACATCTTGAATCTTTAAAGGCTAAAATGCACTCGAATGGCTGAATATAAGCTAACAAAGAAAGCTGTTGAGGATGTATCAAAGATTTGGGAGTATAACTTTGAGGTTTCGTCGGAAAAACAAGTTGTCAAATATTAGAATGAACTAATTTCAAATTGTCAAGTTGTCATGAGATTTCTGAAGATCCAGATTTAGGTCAAAACTACGAAGGAATATCTAAGCAACTTCTCGGATTCAAGGCAAATCGACATATAGTATTTTATAGGGTTTTAAGCGAGAGCTATGTAGAAATAACAAGAATATTACATGAAAGAATGGATTTGAAGAAAAGAATCGCCGAATAAAAACTGTAGACAGCTTGAGAGTATTCTAAAGAATTGTTGGATTGATCTCTAGATAATTTGTTCGCATGCAAAGTTTCAAAAATTTATTAGATTTTTTTAACACTGCAATCCTTATCTTTGTCCTATAAAATTACGTTGATGTTTGCATTAAAAGGCGCCATATTTAGCTTTTTTGGATGGTTGATGTTGTTGGGATCTACTGATCTGACGGCATTGCCTAGCGCATCATATACCCCTGTGGACAGTATTGCTGCCTCAGATAAGCAAGAGCGCACGCCTTTATTTTTTGACGCAGTTTTAGATGTCAATCATTCGTCTACTTATGAAACGCCAGCAGCCAAAACCTTTCCACAGAAAGAAAAAAGCGTCCAAAGCGTTACTGTTCCTTTATTTTATGAGCTTTCCTATTATATTATTGGCCAGCAAATTGTGGTCAATTTTTCGGTGAAAGCCATCATTTTTCCCTTTCATTGTTTTACATAGAACGACTGTTTTTTTTAGTTAAAATATGATAGGTACACCGCTGTACCTATGTCAGTCTATCTTATAATTTAAAACAAAAAACAATGATTTCATTATCCTTAAATATCGTGATGCTTGTCGTCATACTTATCGTCGTAATTCCTTTTTCCTTATTTATCTGGGCGGACAAATCCGAAAAAGCTAAAAAGAAGAAAAAATTTTTAGATGTTGCCAGAGAACAAAATTTGAAATTGTCAGTGGTCGAATATTGGAATAATTCCTGTTTGGGATATGATGATCATGAAAACACATTGATTTACATCAACATCATGGATTCAGTAACCAGATTTCAAAAAGTTGACCTCGATGATGTCAGAAAATGTGTGATTAATCGAATAACTAGAGAGTTTAAAAACGGAGACAAGCATTTTTCTGAAATGTCCCGACTCGATTTAGAATTTACATTTATCTCGAATGCTGCGCCAGTGAAAATTAGCTTGTATTCTACAGATGAAGGTTTTTCACAAAACGAAGAAATGCCACGTGCTGAAAAATGGTTGGCGTTTATTGACAAGCATAAATACAATAAAAATAACGTTAGCGCTGCCTAAACAGTCGTAATACACAAAAAAAACCATCGCTTTTAACGCTTCTAAATATTCAAATTATAGAAGTATTAGAGGGATGGTTTTTTTATACTAAGTTTATTATACTTATTATTTATGCAATTTAAGCTGAATGCGCTTCCGCGGAATGTCCACATCCAAAACCTTAACAATAACTTGTTGATGCAAGGCAACGTGTGCATTCACATCAGAAACAAAAGTATCTGACAGATTGGACACATGGATCAAGCCGCTCTCTTTGATTCCGATATCTACAAAAGCACCAAAATTGGTTACGTTATTCACGATTCCTGGAAGCAATTGACCTTCTTCTAAATCGTTGATGGTTTTGATGTTTTGGTTGAATGTAAACACTTTCGCCTGTTCACGAATATCCAATCCTGGTTTTTCCAGTTCTTTGATAATATCCTGAAGCGTCGGTAAGCCCACATCTTTAGAACAGTATGTGTTTAAATCCAATTTTTGAAGTTCGGTTTTATTGCCGATCAAATCAGAAACGTTCTTGCCTAAATCCTTGGCCATTTTTTCAACTAATGCATAACTTTCTGGATGAACTGCAGAATCATCTAATGGGTTTTTAGCCGATTTGACACGTAAGAAACCTGCGCCCTGTTCAAAAGCTTTGGCGCCCAAACGCGGTACTTTTTTGATCTCATTTCTAGAAGTAAATGCACCATGTTCTTCGCGATAATTCACAATGTTTTCTGCTAATTTCGGCCCGATGCCCGACACATAACTCAATAA
>NZ_JBDSLS010000151.1:0-8597 GCF_039916245.1 Gelidibacter sp. | reverse complement strand
TGAGCATCAAAAGTAGCTCTCAAATCTTTTGGTAGATTCTTTGTGAAATGGATCGTAACGTTGTTTTCTTTTTTAGTGTCTATAATATAAACTACATCGCCATTGCTATCTTTCAAATAGCCCTTATCGCCTACTTGGCCACCACCTTCGGCATAAAACGGCGTTAGGTTGAATACCAATTGGTACATTTCGCCATCCTTTTTTGAAACCACTTTTCGATAGCGTGTAATCTTAACCTTGGTTTCAAGCAGATCATAACCTATAAATTCCTGTACATCATCTTCCAGTAAAATCGTCCAATCTTCAGTGGTCATTTCACTAGCAGCACGAGAACGGTCTTTTTGTTTTTGCATTTCAACATTGAACCCGTCAACATCTACCGTAAATCCATTTTCTTTAGCGATCAGCTGAGTTAAATCTAAAGGAAATCCGTTGGAGTCAAATAATTCAAAAGCATCTCTACCAGAAATTACTTTTAGATTTTCTAAGGTCGTTTCATCTGAAACGCTATCGGCTTTAATTCGTCCGTTGGCATTTTTGATAATGGCTTCCAAATTAGAAATACCTGACGAAATTGTTCTTAAAAACGATTGCTCCTCTTCTTTAATAACGTTTTCAATCAGCTGTTTTTGAGATTTCAATTCTGGGAAGGCATCGCCCATTTTCTTACTCAAGACATCCACCAATCGGTAGATGAATGGTTCTTTTTGATCCAAGAATGTAAAACTATAACGAATGGCTCTTCTTAAAATTCGACGGATGACATATCCAGCCCCCGTATTACTTGGCAACTGTCCGTCAGCAATTGAAAACGCCACAGCGCGTACGTGATCAGAAATCACTCGAATTGAGACATCCACCATTTCGTCTTTTCCGTAGGGTTTATCAGTAATGGTTTCAATCTCACGAATAATTGGCGTAAACACATCCGTATCATAATTGGACTGAACACCTTGCAATACCATACACAAACGCTCAAAGCCCATTCCCGTATCAATATGCTTTTGAGGCAACGGCTCTAATGATCCGTTGGCTTTTCTGTTGTATTGCATGAATACCAAATTCCATATTTCAACCACTTGCGGATGATCCATATTGACTAAGGTTCTGCCATCGACCTTTTCCTTTTCTTCCGCTGAACGGATATCCACATGGATTTCACTACAGGGTCCACACGGACCTTGGTCGCCCATTTCCCAGAAGTTGTCATTTTTATTACCCATCAAGATGCGATCTTCAGAAATAAAAGATTTCCATAAATCGTAAGCTTCTTGATCCATTGGCAAATTATCTTCTTTACTGCCTTCAAAAACGGTAACGTAAAGGATGTTTTTATCGATGCCATAAACTTCTGTCAAAAGTTCCCAAGCCCAGGCAATAGCTTCCTTTTTAAAATAATCGCCAAAACTCCAGTTGCCCAACATTTCAAAAAGCGTATGATGATAAGTGTCAAAACCAACCTCTTCCAAATCATTGTGCTTACCAGAAACACGCAAGCATTTTTGAGTGTCGGCAATGCGCTTGTTTTTAGGCTGTGCATTCCCCAAAAAATACTCCTTAAAAGGTGCCATTCCAGAATTGACAAACATTAAGGTAGGATCATCCTTCAAAACCATGGGTGCCGAAGGTACAATAGCGTGTTGTTTGTCCTTGAAAAAACTTAAAAATTGGGAACGTATGTCTTGAGATTTCATTTCGATTATTTGATGTCTTATTTTATATTAATTTTAGCAATACGGCACACTTTTTCACAAAGTTATTTTAAAGTTTGCATATCGCACGCCTACTTTACTTGAGAATCGTTTAGTTTTACTAAATTTACAATTAAAATATTTTGTAGGTTTGTTCGTTAGGTTAATGTCAAAAGGCCGTCAACAGTCTTTTTAACTGTGCAAAAATAGTATAAATTAGGAAATGAGTAAGGTAAAATATTATTACGATTCTGAAACCCTCTCTTATAAGAAAATAGAGCGACGAAAAAGGAAGACTTTAAAGTATGTTTCTTTATTTATTTTGGCATCCGCCCTGTTTGCTTTTCTATTTGTGTTTTTGGCAAGTCAGTTTGTACAATCGCCTAAAGAACGTGCATTAGCAAGAGAACTCCAGCACATGGAATTGCAGTATCAACTATTGAATAAAAAAATGGATGAGGCCCAATCGGTCTTGGCCAATGTTGAAGAACGCGACAACTCTATTTACAGACTTTATTTTGAAGCTAATCCTATTCCAGAAGAACAGCGTAAAGCAGGTTTTGGAGGTGTCAATCGCTATAAAGATTTAGAAGGTTTTGACAATTCAAAAATCATAGTTGAGACCAATAAACGCATGGATATCTTGCAGAAGCAAATTGTGGTTCAGTCCAAATCCTTAGATGAAATCGCCATTTTAGCAGCAGATAAAGAAAAATTCCTAGCCTCGATTCCAGCTATTCAACCGATTAGCAATGAAGATATGACCCGAATAGCTTCAGGCTACGGCTATCGCACAGACCCTTTTACCAAAGTTAAAAAATTCCATTATGGCATGGATTTTACGGCTCCAAGAGGCACACCCGTTTATGCTACTGGCGATGGCACTGTCGTTAGAGCAGACAACGCTTCATCAGGTTACGGCAATCATATTAGGATTGATCATGGCTATGGTTATGTGTCACTTTACGGCCATTTGTACAAGTACAATGTACGTGTCAATCAAAAGGTAAAACGTGGCGACTTAATAGGTTTTGTGGGTAGTACCGGACGTTCTCAAGGACCACATATACATTATGAAATTTTTAAAGATGATGAACGCATTAACCCCATGAATTTTTATTATGGTCATTTATCAGCAGAAGAATATAGCATATTACTGGAGCGCGCATCTTTAGAAAATCAATCCTTGGATTAATATGTATATCGATCTACCTGAAAAAAGATATTATGGTATTGGTGAAGTAGCGAAAGCATTCAAGGTCAATACGTCTTTGATTCGATTTTGGGAAAAGGAATTTGACATCCTAAAACCAAAAAAGAATGCTAAAGGCGATCGAAAATTTACACCTGAGGATATTAAGAATCTTAAATTTATCTATCATTTGGTCAAGGTGCGTGGTTTTACGCTTGAAGGCGCAAAAACCCATCTGAAGGAAAACAAACAAGAAGCGCTCAGCAAATTTGAAATCATCAGCAAATTAGAAGATATAAAATCTCAACTTTTAAAAATTAAATCACAACTCTAAAACCAACACATTATGAAAAAATGGCTTGTTCCCGTAATTATCATCGCTTTAATTGTAATCGGAATTTACTCCTGGGGAAAAAAATTCAACAATACAGCGGTCGAACTTAGAGAAACGGCAACCAGAAGTTGGGGTGACGTAGAAAGCAGCTACCAACGCCGTAATGACCTTATTGGTAACCTTGTGAAAACAGTGCAAGGTGCAGCCGATTTTGAGCGTACGACCTTAAAAGAAGTCATTGAAGCACGGGCAAAAGCAACGGCTACAACTATTGATCCTACTCACCTCACCGCAGAAAACATGGCACAGTTTCAAGAAGCACAAAGCGGATTGAGCGGGGCGTTATCGCGATTATTAGTATCGGTAGAACGTTATCCTGAACTGAAAGCGAACCAAAACTTCCTGGAATTACAGTCGCAATTGGAAGGTACAGAAAACCGAATTAATGTTGCGAGAGATCGTTTTAATCAAGCGGTAGAACCTTATAACAAACACATCAAAGTTTTCCCAAACAGTGTATTGGCAGGTCTTTTCAATTTTGAGGACATGAGTTATTACAAAGCAGATGCTGGGTCTGAGAAAGCTAAAGAAGTTGAGTTTGATTTCAAAAAATAATCTAAACTTTCAATTCGTTTTGATAATGCTTCACTAAAGCGCAACTATCTAAAATATAAAAATGTCTAAAACAGAAGATTTTCTTACCGCTGAAGAAGAGCAACAAGTAATTGAGGCCATCAGGATAGCAGAAAAAAACACTTCAGGAGAAATACGAGTACATCTCGAAAAAAACTCTAAGATTGATGTGTACGAGCGTGCTTTGGAAGTGTTTCACTTACTAAAAATGGACAATACAAAACTTCAAAATGGGGTTTTGATTTATGTGGCCGTTGAAGATAAAACCTTTGTTATTTTTGGGGATGAAGGCATTAATAACGTTGTCGATGAGGATTTTTGGGAAAGCACCAAAAACGTCATGCAAGGCCATTTTAAAAGAGGCCATTTCAAACAAGGATTGGTTGATGGCATTTTAAAGGCCGGCAAGCAATTGGAAACTTATTTTCCATGGGAAACAGGCAACAAAAATGAAATTCCAGATGATATTTCTATTGGATAAAAAAGATAAAGTGAGCACTATGCAGTTTTCAGACAGCAGTCAAAATACTAACTATAAAAAAAGGAGCGTTTATCAACGCTTTCTTTTTACTGCACTGTTGGCGCTGTGCAGTATTCAGTTTGGATTTTCCCAATTTAATATTCCTGAAAAACCAAAAAAAACTACTGAACAAACGAGTGTTTATCAGTATACACCTCTATTATCTGAAAGCCAAAAAAACAGTTTAGAGCAAAAACTTATAAAATATTCCGACTCCACTTCCACACAAATCGTGGTGGTCATCATCAGTTCCACACAAGGCGAAAACATCAATTACCTAGGTGCGCAATGGGGAGAAAAATGGGGTATTGGGCAAGCAAAAGAAGACAATGGGGTCTTGATAATATTGGCTAAAGACGATCGGAAGATTGCAATCAACACAGGTTATGGCATGGAACATTTACTGACCGATGCCATGTCCAAACGTATCATTGAACAAGACATTATCCCCTACTTTAAACAAAATGATTATTATGGCGGATTAAACAGAGGTGTTGATGCTGTTTTCGAAGTGATGACTGGCGAATATAAAGGCACACGAAAAGATAACTCTTCTGAAGGGTTTCCTGCCGGATTTTTTATTCTGCTTTTTATAATATTCATCATTGTCATGATGTCAATTTCTAAAAAGAATCATGGCGGCGGACCAGGCAGCAACAAAGGTGGTGGTTTTAGTATTTGGGACGCTATTATTTTAAGTAGTCTCGGACGTGGAGGAATGGGCGGCGGCTCTTCCAGAGGTGGATTTGGTGGCGGTGGCGGCTTTGGAGGTGGCGGCGGCTTCGGTGGAGGTTTCGGTGGCGGAGGCTTTGGCGGAGGTGGTGCTTCTGGAGGATGGTAGTTTTTTAGTCGGCAGTGATCAGTCTTCAGTTGGCAGTGTTCCCGCCCTCGCAAAAGCTACGGACGGGCAAGCAGTTGGCAGTCTGATTTCTCACTAAGTTCTATCCATAGTTAAATAGCCTAACATTCAATTTCAATCTAAACGTTCTGCGTCAATAAACGGGATCTGCGGGAGAAAAGGATTAAAATTCTGGATTTCAGTTTCAACTTCAAGTTCAGTTTCAATTTCGATTTCAACTTCAAGTTCAATTTCAATTTCAAAAAACATGTCTTACAAACCAAAAAACTACAATTCCCTAGCACCTTATCTCATTGTGGACGATGCGCAAAAGCTTGTCGATCTTTTAAAAATCGTTTTTGACGCTAAAGAATTAAGACGCTATGATCGTGAAGATGGTTCCATCATGCACATCGAACTCAAATTGGACGATTCCGTCCTGATGATCAGCGACAGTACTGAAGATTATCCGGCCATTACGACCATGTTGCATATGTATGTTCCAAATGTGCATAAAACCTTCGATTTAGCGATTGCAAATGATTGTATGCCATTGGAACATCCAACTAGCGACGCTGATAATCCTGAGACCAGAGGTGCTTTTATGGATTATGCAGGAAATTATTGGGCGGTAAGTACGCAAAAAGAGTAAGGCTTTAAAAATCAAATTTTAAGTGCCAAATTCCAAAACGGTCATACTTATCCGTGAACAGGCATGCTTGATATTCAAGACTTCATGCTTCAAATTAAATTCCAAAGTATTTTTTTTACGGTAATGAGCGCACTCTATTTAATCACAATTTCTCCCAATAAATTGGCTGTTTTAAGTGTGATCGTCTTTAGGTTAACGGGCGATTTTGAAATGTTGACGATTTGAGAATAGGACTCATATCCTAAATAGGAAATGGTAAGATTTAAGGAATCTTCATACGTCCAATTGTCCAAAACAAAATGACCGTTTTTATCAGAAATGGTGTAAGTGATTAAAGTAGAATCCTTAAGCGTTTCGAGATAAATGGTGGCAAATTCCAAAGCCGACTGATCGGCTTCAGAAACTAAAATGCCAGAAATCTTAAATGATTTACCTTGAGAAAAAGTCATGCAAGTGCATAACAATGCAAGAATGCATAGATATTTTGTCATTATTTTGATTGATGATGATGAATATCCTTCAAAAAAACAAAAATAAATATGAATTCGTCTGAATTTTCTTAATAAAAGTAAGAATAAACGCTATTCTTACTTTTTACGCATATAAATACTGATGGGAACGCCATGAAAGTTAAATTGCTCGCGTAACTGATTCTCTAAAAAGCGTTTGTATGGTTCTTTGACATACTGCGGCAAATTACAGAAAAAGGCAAATTGAGGCTGCGGCGTTGGCAATTGCATGATATATTTGATCTTCACGAATTTCCCTTTTAACGCAGGCGGCGGATAATTTTCGATAATTGGCAATAACACCTCGTTAAGCTTACTGGTTTTTATCTTTTTGCTGCGGTTGTTATAAACTTCAACAGCAGTTTCAATCGCCTTAAAAATACGTTGTTTATTAAGCACCGAAACGAATACAATTGGCACATCCGTAAATGGCTCAATTTCCTTTCGAATTTGTCTTTCGTAATCTCTTACGGTATTGGTTTCTTTTTCAACCAAATCCCACTTATTGACCAAAATGACGATGCCTTTTCTGTTGCGCTCAGCCAACCAGAATATGTTTTGCACTTGTCCGTCAAAGCCACGTGTGGCATCATGAACTAGGATCACCACATCACAATGCTCAATAGCTCTAACGCTACGCATCACGGAGTAAAACTCCAGATCTTCCTTTACTTTGGATTTACGACGGATTCCCGCAGTATCAACTAAATTAAACTCAAATCCGAATTGGTTGTATTTGGTATCAATAGAATCTCTTGTCGTACCGGCAATATCCGTAACAATATAACGGTCTTCGCCAATTAGGGCATTAATGAATGAGGATTTCCCTGCATTAGGACGACCTACCACAGCAAATCGTGGTAATTCACTTTCTTCTTCAAAAACGTCATCTGGCAAAGATTTAACCACTTCGTCGAGCAAGTCTCCTGTACCGCTGCCACTAATACTAGCAATATTGAAATACTCGCCTAAACCTAAGGCATAAAATTCGACCGCATCTTCAGCACGTTTGTTGTTATCCACTTTATTAACTGCCAAAAACACTGGTTTATTGACTCTTCTGAGCAGTTTGGCAACATCTTCATCCATGCTGGTCACACCAGTTTCCACATCCACCACAAAAATGATCACATCGGCCTCTTCAATGGCGATTTCAACCTGTTTGTCAATTTCAGCCTCAAAAACGTCATCACTCCCAATGATATATCCTCCAGTATCAATTACTGAGAACTCACGTCCATTCCATTCTGATTTGCCGTAATGCCTATCTCTAGTTACACCGCTCACTGCATCAACAATGGCCTCCCTACGTTTGATTAAACGATTGAATAAAGTTGACTTTCCAACATTTGGACGACCTATAATAGCTACTATATTACTCATACTTCTTTAATTGTTTGCAAATGTAGTGTTTCCATTTTAAAAAAAATAGACTATTTTTCAGAGCACTAAACTATAATTATGCCCATATCCAACGAAATTGTATTAAGACCGCGTTTTAAAATAGAATTAGACCATGATAACACGTCTGTTTTAAAGACTTTTGAAGCTGCTAAAGCCTCCTGTGAAACTTATAAAATAGTTAGGGTTGATGATCACATTTTTATCCGATTGCCTACTCACCATCAACAATTTTGGTCGCCGCAACTGCATTTGGAAATTAATGAAACGGATTCTCAAACTTCAATGTTGCATGGATTATTTGGACCAAATCCGACGGTTTGGACCATGTTTATGTTTTTACATTTTTTGGTAGCAGGACTTTTTATTGCCTTTGGGATTTGGACTTATACGAATTGGACTTTAAAGAGTCCGTATGCGATTCAATTTGGATTGATGCTACTTATGGTCGCTGCTTGGTTTGTGCTTTATTTTGCTGGACGCTTCGGAAGAGCGAAAGGCAAGGCAGAAATGCATGGGTTGTATGATTTTATGAATGCGACTTTGAGGGAGAATGGGATGATTTGAAGAACGGAGGACCGAGGATTGAAGATTGAAGATTGTTGAATATTGATTGATAACTGTGGACTAATTATTACACAGAGTTCCACGGAGTAGCACAGAGTTTCACAGAGACATAAAGGAAAAATATTAAAGAGAATAGTTTGAAAAATATTTTTTTCAGATGTGTCTAATATTTAAAACAAGCTAAATTCTCCTCCTTTGGAAGGAGGAGTGGATTCAATTCCAGAAAAGGAATTGAAGACGAGTTGGTTTTTATATACTGC
>NZ_JBDSLS010000150.1:0-15756 GCF_039916245.1 Gelidibacter sp. | reverse complement strand
ATTCATCAACCATTTTTTGGGAATAATCGGTAAGAATTATCGGCTGATCTTTAAAAGATTTTGCACAAGCTTGGCCAATGCCGCCTGCACCTCCTGTAATAACTATCATTTTTTTTGAGCATCCATTTTCAAAAATTGTTAAAAAATTAATACTAATTAGTGTTATCGTGAGATTGGAGTATCAATCTATATAAACGCCGGTGAAAAAACATGTTTCTAACCAGCGTCTGTTGTAAAGTGCAATAAGACTTAGTAGCGTGTTACCGCACCAAAACCATTGAATTTATCTGCTCGTTTTGGAAGTAACAAATGTCAATTTCAAAATTCATATTCAATGCGATCATTTCGTTAAAAATATACCGCTTCAAATACTGCCAAAGGCGCTCTTCGTCCAACGTTTAAAGATAATATGTCGCCATTGATGTTATAATTGTCAGCCAATTCAAAAACCTTTAAAAATTCAGATTCGTTGACATCGACATCTGGGCACATCATCAGCGTGGTTGCCATTTTACTAAACCGGATTCTATTACCATCTTCTAAAGTATATTCTCCTAAGATGGTATTGCAACCGGCAAATCCTGTAACTCTATTATCTTGTGATTTTAAGGTGAAAAAAATTTCGCGTTCTTGGTTATCAGACATTTTAACGTCTTTACCTTCTAAAGTTTTCAACTTCCAATACTTTTCTACAATTGGTGCATTGGCATCCTTTTTAAATTGTGCCAATGGTGCCATTTTTGCTTTATTAAGCGACAATATGCCGTTAACAATCGTGAAATTATCTGCAGTTTCAAAAACTTTTAATATTTGGGCTTCATTAATATCTGAATCAGGACAAGCCATTCGTGTCATTCCCAATTGTGAGAATGAAATACGATTGCCTTCTTCTATCTTATAGGTTCCCATAAACGTATTACAGCCCGAGTAGCCATTCACACGGTTATCTTCTGAATTCAATGTAAAATGAATATCGCGACCATTACTTTCTGGATTTGCAATGTCCTGACCTTCCAGAGTGCTGATAACCCATTTAGTGTTTTCAAGAGATGTTGCTTCAGAAGGTTTTGAAGATACTGAACTCGCTTTTTTACTGGTATTACAGCTTATTATTGTCATAGCTATAAGGGCAAGTGTTGTAGTTTTAAGTGTCATTTGTTTTGTTTTTAAGTTACGGTTAATTTAAGTCCAAACAGAATAAAATAATTCTAATATTCAAATTTGGTTTATTATAGGATCTTGGTATTAGTATTATTTTAGATTTACTTTCAAGAACTGATTGAGAACATTGCGGTGTCATCCAACAACCATGGCTTTATTTTATTCAACCAATAATTAATAATTATTCACGATTAAAATGTATATAAAGATATCATTAGTCAAATTTAATATTAGTTCGCAACTAAACGAACTAACAGGTAATAAACTATTGTTAATATTATTTTTATCCTCTTAGAACGGATTAGAATCTTAGGTTTTAAACTTTACTAGCGTCACGTTCATTAATCTTCTTAATCGTAATCGCTACCAATTCCTGCATATTTCTCAAATAATTTTTGGTAATATCTCCTACAGATTCTTCATTCAAAAATTTCTCTGGATAATGCACCTTGTTATAGTCTGTGATCTTTTCGACCAACTTAATTTCGTTCTCCAAGGATTCGAACTGCGCCTCTAAAGCAGATAACTGAAAATATTTAGCAATCCTAAAGTAGCGCTTTCTATCGCCCGATTTCGTGTAGTAATCAATAAGTTTTAATTGCGTGAGCACATTTAAATTTACGGAGGTAGAACTTTTACTCGAACCTATAATTTCTCGTATTTCTTCAAAGGTCAACCCTTCATAAGAAGATACAGTCAACAAGGCATATATGCGTGCTGCTAAAGGTGCAAGGCGCAATATTGGTTCTAATCGGAGGCCAATTTCCTCAATCAGTTTTTGTTTTTCTATTGAAATGGACATGTCTCGCTTTTTAACAAATATACACCTAGTTCATAACTACACGAACCAAGTTGTTGTAAAGTTTTGTTATAAACTTAAGAAGGAATAATGGCAAAACAGTTAAAACATTGGCACATAGCCTTCCAGTTGATATATCGGAATGGCGGTTAGGGCTGAAAGGATCAATTTGAAATAAGGATTTAAATCGTGATCGAAATCTATGTTGTGTTTTGTCAATGATTTTGTCCTGTGGGCTATTAATATAATGGACAATTTTTCCCTAGCCATCAAAAATAGGCGTTTCACCGTTTTGAGCGCTCATGTCGTTCTTATAGCTTCCTTCTTTTTATATGGTTTTCTTCTTAAACATAAGATGTACTATTAAAATCGCAATGGACAAAGCACCTCCTAAATAACTCACGCCAATCCATCCATAATCTTGCCAAGCGATGGCACCTAAAGTGGTCCCCAAAGCACCACCAATAAAAAAACCTACCATATATATCGTATTGACACGGTTACGCGCTTCTGGATTCTTTGAGAAAATAATATTTTGATTGGTAATATGCAAGGCTTGTAACCCTAAATCAATAAGAACAACACCCAAAATCAATCCGAAAATGGAATGCGCCGACATCGAAAAAATGAACCATGAAACGACCAATAAAATTGCAGAATAAAGAATGAGCTTATTTTTACTGACCTTATCGTTCAGTTTACCAACGACCGTTGCACCAAGCGCTCCCACGATTCCAAAAACCCCAAAGGCTCCAGAAATAGTGCTTCCGTAGCCAAATGAATCTTCCATAAGAAATACCAACGTCGTCCAAAACGCGCTCAAGCCCGCAAAACCCAGTGCGCCTCGTAAAGCCGCCAATCGTAATGAGGGCTCTGTTTTAAAATAATGCCAAAGGGAGGCCATTAACTTGCCATAGGTACCTTGATAGTCAGGATTTAATTTAGGCAGTTTCCATTTTAAAATAACAAATAATACCACCATTAACACGGTTGCCGCATAATACATGACACGCCAACCAAAGACCTCCCCTATATATCCACTGATGATGCGACTGCCCAGAATACCAATTAATAAACCACTCATCACAATACCAATAGCACGGCCTCTACCCTTTTCGTCAGTGAGTTGCGCTGCCATGGGAACAAACAATTGCGGAATTGCAGACGTAAATCCAATGAAAAAACTACTGATAATCAGCGAAAATAAGGATTGAGAAATCGCTGCGGCGATCAACGCCACAATCATGACGATAAAATCGAAAATAAGTATTTTATGATTGGAAAGCTTGTCGCCCAATGGATTTATAAATAACAAACCAAATGCATATCCCAATTGTGTTGACAAGGCAACATTACTCACGGAGGCTTCGGTGACCCCAAAAGTATCTGCGATAAGATTTAAAAGTGGTTGGTTGTAATAGAGATTAGCTACAATAAGTCCTGCAGAAATACTCATGAGATACAGGACCGAATTTGAAAGTTTTGGTGTCATTAAACTATTTTTCTAGAATTTTTAGGGCGTTATTTTTATAATCCAATCCAGGTTTTCAAACTAAATTTGAATTTAGGCCATTTGCGAAAGCGAATTGCGAAAAACGATTGTGATTATCTTTGCAAAGATAAATGTCACAAGCGAGAAAAATATCGACTGAGGCCAAAGTTTATTAAAGTAATATGATTTAATTCTCATTTAGAGATTGACCTTGGCCATAATGACAATGCTTTTCTTTTCACAACGCGTTTTATTTCCGTTATGCTCTGGTCTTTCCTTGTTTCAAAAACACTTTTTATCAATTTTAGCCTTCCGTAAACCGCAATCACTTCGTCAGAAAAACCGTTGTATTTTGGTTAGGCGATCCCAAATAATCTTTGCCATACTTTTCAATACATGAAATAGCAACACCTACCCTTCTTAAACCCTTATTAATCCAAGCTTTATTAACTTTATAATAGGCTCGGTAATTTACTTTTCCTCAATTCCAAAGTTATCCTTAAAGTGTAAAGTGGTGGCAACCTCTTTATTTCAATGTCGGTAGGGCGCTTTTGCATCGCTATACCGGCAATCTTGGTCATCAAACCTGTGAGCAAAACGCGAATAAAAAGCGGAATTACCGCATAATTCTGAAAGAAATTGCCTTTTATCATTATTGTAATACAAATCGACTTTTATTAAAAATTCTATAATATTCCCTTTAAAAATCAATTATTTACTAATAAATTTCACCTAAAAACAACAAATTGATCATTACTTTTCAAGGACATATTTTGTTGATTAAAATAAATAATACTCGAATTACTTTAAACTATTTCGTTTTAGTATGCAATCCAATTATGGAATAGTATATTTGCATTTCAAATTAATAAAAATATGAAAGTACGCGAAAAATTTATTTTAATTTCGGTTATCTTAGTGGTGGCCATTGTTGGAATTTCTTTTGTTTGGAGCCCTGTTTTATGGCTTTTCCTCATCGTTTTACCTCTAATAATGTTGGGCGTTTTCGACATCTTTCAAACGAAACATACCATCCGAAGAAACTATCCTTTAGTAGGACGTTTCAGATATATCCTAGAATCCATCCGTCCAGAAATCATGCAATATTTTGTCGAGACTGACACGGAAGGAAGACCATTAAATCGTATCCTCAGATCCTTAATTTATCGAAGAGCAAAAGGCGAAACTGACACAGAGCCTTTTGGAACACAAATGGACCTTTATCATACTGGTTATGAATGGCTGGAGCATTCGATGTATGCAAAAACCAATCCTAAGGAAATCGGGGAATTTCCAAGACTTCTAATCGGAGGTAAGGAGTGCAAACAACCGTACTCATCAAGCTTATTGAATATTTCGGCTATGAGTTTTGGATCGCTGAGTAAAAATGCTGTTTTGGCAATGAACAAAGGCGCCAAGATGGGGAATTTTGCACACAATACCGGTGAAGGTGGAATTAGTGATTATCACTTGGAACATGGAGGTGATCTTATTTGGCAAATTGGTACAGGATATTTTGGATGTCGCAATGATGATGGCACCTTTAACGACGTTACGTTTAGAGAAAATGCCACTCGTCCGCAAGTGAAGATGATCGAGATTAAATTATCGCAAGGTGCAAAACCTGGTCATGGAGGTATATTACCAGCAGCTAAGAATACGCCAGAAATTGCAAGAATAAGACACGTACAACCTGGTATTGCTGTTCATTCGCCACCATCTCATAATGCGTTTGCGGACCCTATCGAATTTATGCATTTCATTAAACGACTTAGAGATCTGTCTGACGGAAAACCAATTGGATTCAAATTGTGCTTAGGAAGAAAACAAGAGTTCATGGATTTTTGCGAGGCGATGGTTTACACAGGAATCAGACCAGACTTTATTACCGTGGATGGTGGTGAAGGTGGTACAGGAGCTTCTCCGGTAGAATTTTCAAACTCTATGGGAATGCCACTTCGTGAAGGTTTGATTTTTGTTCATGACACCTTGGTTGGTTTTAATTTAAGAGAAGATATTAAAATTATTGTAGCTGGTAAAATCATTACTGGATTCCATATGGCCAGAGCGATCGCTTTTGGTGCTGATGGTTGCAACAGTGCACGTGCTATGATGTTAGCAGTAGGCTGTATCCAAGCTTTACAATGTAACTTGAACACCTGCCCTACTGGCGTGGCCACACAAAATGCCTCATTAGTAAAAGGATTGGTAGTTGAAGACAAAGCTCCTAGAGCAAAAAGATACCACGAAGCAACCATTCACAGCTTTTTAGAGCTTGTTGCTGCAGCGGGCTTAAATGACCCAAGTGAACTAACACGTGGACATATTAGCAAAAGAATGGGACTGACGGATGTAAAAACCTTTGACGAAATTTATCCAGCTATAGAGCCAGGTTCTTTATTGGACATCAACACCATTCCTGAAAGTTATAAGAAATTCTTCCAATTGACACGAATCATGAAGTAATCTCTTATTTAATAGAAGACAAAAAAGCTTATTGAATCAATTTCAATAAGCTTTTTTTTTGGCATCAAAACACCATAAAAATGATGCTTTTTAAATCATCAATTATCGGAAAAAAGGGCTCCTGTAGAATCGCTTTTTATATTTTTTAAGATCTATGATTGATAGTTATCAAAACATATAGCAGCCTAAGAAATTCGAAAACCTTGAATATATGAGTTCCAATAGCAACCTTTAATCTCGTCGCATCTTCCCAGTGATTTCATCAATTTTAATAATGAAAATCATAGGGATGTTCTCGTTGATCGCTTTACTGGAGAATTCACTGATAAAACTCAATTCTTTCAATTCTTTTCTCGCAATCAATTCTTTAATGCCTAAAGAAAAACTATGTAGATAAGCTTTAGCTTCACTGCCAAAGAGTTGCTCAAATTTACCATGAGCCATCACGGACTTCCATCGCGTAAGACCATCGACATCTACGACACTAAGTGCTACTTGATTGTTTTTGCGCATCGCATTCATTTTATGACCTTCGGCAGAATAACAAATGATCAACTTTCTTTCGGGATCATAAAAATACGTGATAGGAACCACAAATGGTTTATTTTGGTAGATATAGGACAAATGCCCCAAATAGTCGTTTTCCAGGACAGACAAGCTATCTTTCTCTTCTAAATTGATATACATGATTGTATTTATTTTAATGTCTAATATACTATTTTATGCCTTTTACAGATATGACATTGGTCAGTTTATTCATTTTTAAGGACTTAAGCAGACCTACATCACAATGGAAACCCCAAAACAGATGTAATCCTCTTGTTAAGAAAGCTTTCTGAAGGCCACCAGACTGTTGCCAAAATCACGTTCAACGCTTAAAAAGCGACAGGATTAAAACTCCTTTTAATGAGGGAATGTCCCGCCCATCATTCGTATTTTAGGACAAATTGTTTGCGTTGTTATAGCAATACCACTCTAACTCAAAAAAAATGGTTTTAAACAAAAAAGTTCCCAAACAATCTGCTTGGGAACTTTTTTATAAATCAATCTGGGATCTTACCAGCTATCAATTTCGTTTTTTAAATCTTCTTTAGATTTGCCATAGCGCTCTTGCACTTTTCCAGCTAACTTATCAAAGTTACCTTCGGCTTCTGTGTATTCATCATTAGTGATTTTTCCGTATTTCTTTTTAAATTCACCTTTGATTTGTTTCCATTTACCTGCAAATTGATCTGAATTCATAATGTTTATTTTTTAAATTAATATTATTTCTATTTGTAAAATTATGGACACAACTCATTAACGGCTAACCCATTTACCGAAAAACTTGATGCAAAAGCGGTTTTAGGCTTTATTTAACGACCTTTAACAATGCTATAACATAGATAGGAAAAACTAAAACCTGAGGACTTATTTCGGTGTTATTAATCTTAATATAAATATCTTTGCCGCCTGAATTTCAACTATGAAACACCTTTTTCTTATGGTCAGCTTGATGTTTTGTTCGGCACTAGTTGCACAGAACTATATGGGCAAAGAAACAATTACCACTGCCCTAGGCAAAATAGAAAGCCATAAACTTGCCCTATTCCTTAAAAACAACAACGGTCTTACAGGAGGAATTAATGACAACTTTTTATATCTCACGGCAGATGCCAATAAAGTTCCGGTGTATGCAAAGTTTAAAATTCTTGGAGAACTAAAAATTAAATCAGCAACTGGATTAAAAAATTAAACTATGAGAAGCCTTTTTATTGTTCTAGGATTTATTGCTACCGTTTCGGCCTTGGTTTTGGCAGTAACACCTTTATCACAAATAGCCTATATACCAGCCATAGCTGCATTAATTTTCGGATTTATAGCGTTTTACATCTCAAAACGAAAGCAATCTCCAAAAAAGACGGTACAATTAATTTTTTTATTGACCTTCATCGCATTGGTGTTAACCACCTATAAGGCCATTTTTATTATTCCCGAAGTTGGAAACCTTGACGAATTGGAATTGAAAGAAGAAACATCAAAAGAAGATTCCAAAGAAACATTGGAAGAATTGGATCTTGATGACCGTGAAATTGACGCTACCCAAACTGATATTTTAGAAACTCATACGCTTCGCAAATTAGAAGTCTTAAAAGATCAGTAGCTTTATAAGTTATCACACTATCAAAAATCTTACAGAAAAAGAGACCCTACCATCTTCCCTTTTTTTATTATATTACTAATTAATCTATTATAAATGAAAGTACTCTTCATTGCTTCTGTTTTAACACTTGTGGGTTCGTGTACCAACATCCGCTACACTCAAAAAATTGAAAACTTAAAAGAAAGTATTGTTTTTGAGGATATTGAAACAATTTCAAAATATAGTAATACGATCACCTCTGAAGAACTGAGCAAACACGTTTATGCTTTGTGCGCGCCCGATTTTGAAGGACGTGAGACCGGCAAGAGAGGTTTTAATAAAGCCTCAAAATTCCTTAAGGATTTTTATGTCAGCAACGACATTCCTTCTCCGTTGGGCGGCGACAACTACTACCAAAATATTCCTAAATTCTATTTTTCAAAAAACAGCCCAGCTTCGCAAAATGTGGTAGCTTATATTGAAGGTTCAACATATCCCGAAGAGGTCGTCATTATCTCCGGACATTTGGATCATTTGGGTATTTCAAATGATGAGACTTACTATGGCGCTGATGATAATGCTTCAGGAACCGCTGCCGTTATGGAAATGGCCAAGGCTTTTTCCTTAGCAAAAAAAGAAGGACATGGCCCAAAACGAAGTATTCTTTTTTTGCATTTGACGGCTGAAGAATCTGGTCTTCTAGGATCCTCTTATTATGTAAAACATCCTATTTATGCTTTAGAGCATACAGTGGTTAATTTGAATATTGACATGATAGGCCGCGTCGATAGAATCTATGAAGAAAAACAGGAAGAAAACTACATTTACATTATTGGAGCGGATAGATTAAGCACTAAACTCCATTATATATCAGAAGTGGCCAATGCCCAATTCACAAATCTGATACTCGATTATAAATACAACGATGATCGCGATAACAACCGTTATTATTACCGCTCGGACCATTATAATTTTGCCCTACAAAACATTCCGGTCATTTTCTATTTTAATGGCGATCATGCAGATTATCATCAGCCGACTGACACCCCTGATAAAATCAATTATCCATTATTGCAAAAGCGAACGCAGCTCATTTTTTCAACAGCCTGGTATATCGCAAATTCTGAAGACCGGCTTGAAGCTGATAAAATGTAAAATCGTAATACCGAGATTGGCCTATTTACAATTCATATCATTAAAAAACTGAGTGTTAAAGTTTGTTAAATGAACTGATGATTAAATCTTAAATCTTGCGTTTTTCGTATTATCGCACTTCACTTATAAATTAACTTATACTTTAATGAAAAAGTCACTTTTTATTGCATGTATTGCGCTGAGTATTTATGGTTGTGGCTCAACACAACAAAAGGTTACACAGACGGAAACAGTAGTTTCAATCGACCCAACGGTATATGGAAACACAATTACTTCCAATGAGTTAAAAGACTTGTTGTACACCTTTGCTTCCGATGAGTTTGAAGGTCGCGATACGGGATCAAAAGGTCAAAAAATGGCTGTCGAATTTTTAAAAGATAAATATATTGCTTTAGGTATTCCTTCGCCAATTTCAGGTGGCAATTACTTTCAAGATGTGCCATTATTAAATCAAAAATCTCCAGAAATCGACCTTACGGTTAACGGTGTGAAATTTGAAAATTACACAGATATGGTATCTTTTGGTGCTGCGTCGTCACAAACGCTTTCTGCTTCAGATATTGTATATGCAGGTTATGGGATTGATTCAGACACCTATTCCAACTATACAGGTTTAGATGTTAAAGGCAAAGTTGTCCTAATCAAATCGGGTGAACCGAAGAGAGCTGATGGCACTTATGTGACTAGTGGAACAAAAGAAGATACCAAATGGTCTGTTGGAAGACAGGCACTTTCTTCAAAAAGAGAGGTCGCTAAAAATAAAGGTGCTAAAGCTCTTTTATATATGGACGAACCCTATTTGAAAATGATGTCAACCTTTATTCAAAATGCGGCTAAATCTGGCGGCAGTGCACGTCTTTCACTGAAGGACAAACAAGAAGATATGGTTCAGATTTTAATCAGTGACAAATTAGGAAAAGCGCTTTTGGCGGATATTGCAACAGACGATACGTCTAAAACTATAGCGACCAACTTAAAAATTAAATTGACGAGCAATTCCGAAGATGTGAATTCTGAAAATGTGGTCGCCTTTATCAAAGGTTCTGAAAAACCAGATGAAATTATAGTTCTTTCTGCGCATTTGGACCACGAAGGCATTAAAGACGGCGAAATTTATAACGGTGCAGACGATGATGGCTCTGGAACTGTGGCCTTATTGGAAATTGCTGAAGCCTTTAAAGCTGCTCAAAATGCAGGTCATGGACCAAAGCGTTCGATCTTGTTCCTACACGTTACAGGAGAGGAAAAAGGTCTATTGGGCTCAAGTTACTATGCAGACGTCGCGCCAATTTTTCCTTTGGAAAACACCGTAGCTAACCTCAACATTGACATGATTGGAAGAGTCGATCCAAAACGTGTTGGCGACCGTAATTATTTGTATTTAATTGGTGCTGACAAGTTGAGTACAGAGCTGCACAACATCTCTGAAGAAGCCAATAAGAAGTATACGAATATAACTTTGGATTATACGTACAATGACGAAAATGATCCGAACCGTTTTTACTACAGATCCGATCATTATAACTTTGCTAAGAACAATGTGCCAGTCATTTTCTATTTTAATGGAACACACGATGATTACCACAGACCTTCCGATACACCAGACAAAATTGAATATGATTTGTTGGAAAACAGAACCAGACTTGTGTTCTATACCGCTTGGGAATTGGCCAATAGAGCGGATCGCATTATAGTTGACCAAGCAACGCAATAAAACCGATCTCATACAGATTAAACACGAAGGGCGAAACTAAATAGTTTCGCCCTTTGTCATTCAATAAACGGGCTTTTTCACAGTGAAAAAATGCAGGAAATTTCATTTCATCTGAATAAATGCCCCTAAGTCGTTCAAATTATGGTGATTGAAAATTAAATTATACATTTAAGTGACCTTGAAAATAATATGTAATGACTTAATCGTAAACTAATCCCCTATTAACATGACAGATATCCTTTATAGTATTGTCCCGAAATTACAGCCATTTGATTATTCACTGCATCATGACAATCAATTTATTAATCAACAATGGGTATTGATCAATGGTATTGATGACGCACAATCCATGTATGTCTTCAAACCAAACAATGAATTGGTCATTTCTGAGAACAATGAAGTAACAACCACACGATGGAGCTTCATAAACTCAAATTTTCTATCGATCATGACTGAAGATGGCATTGTACTCATCAAAGCCTATTATAAGGATAAAGACACGCTTGTGCTCAATCAGAAGGCCTCTGAGGAATATGCCTTTTTCATCAATTCAACTGATTATTCAGAACGTATAAACTCCAAAGAAGACCTCCAAAAGTTTCTTAAAGACAAATATCTTAAAAAGGCTTCACAACTCATTTCTGAACACGAGTTTTACTACATTCAACATTCTAAGGAATACGGTCCCTTCACGATGAAAGAACTTTTCAAGAAAGTGCAGGAGAATACAGTAAATGCCTATTGTATGGTCAGGGATGTCAATGAAGCCGATTATACCAACAAACTTCGCATAAAGGATTTACTTCAAGAAATTTAAACCATAAAAAAAGGTGAGCACATGCTCACCTTTTTCATTTATCATTTTTAAAAACTCCTGTTTTTAGATATGCAAGGCTCTATCATCGGTAGCAGCCAAAGCAGCTTCCTTAAGCGCTTCGGTAAATGTTGGATGGGCATGGGAAATACGAGAGATATCTTCTGCGGATGCTCTAAATTCCATAGCAACAACAGCTTCAGCAATCATATCGGCCGCACGGGCACCAATCATGTGAACGCCAAGGATTTCATCGGTAGTTTTATCCGCAAGGACTTTAACAAAACCATCCAAATCCATACTGGCTCTACTTCGACCTAATGCACGCATCGGGAACTGTCCTGCTTTATAGTCTACTCCTGCTTCTTTTAATTGTTCTTCCGTTTTACCAACCGAAGCAACTTCTGGCCAAGTATAAACCACACCTGGAATCAAATTATAATCGATATGTGGTTTTTGTCCGGCTAAAGTTTCTGCAACAAAAATGCCTTCTTCTTCAGCTTTATGTGCTAGCATAGCACCTTTCACCACATCACCAATAGCATAAATATTTTTTACGTTGGTTTGTAAATGCTCATTCACTTCAATTTGGCCTCTCTCTGTAAGTTTAACACCAGCAGCATCTGCGTTAAGTCCGTCAGTATAAGGACGACGCCCTACGGAGACTAAACAATAGTCGCCTCTAAACTCCACTTCTTCTCCTTTTTTGTCGTCTGCTTTAACGATGACCTCATCGCCGATTCGCTCCACAGATTTCACTTTATGGGATACATTGATGTTGCACTTGGCTTTCTTGAATACCTTGGTCAATTCTCTGGATAATCCAGCATCCATCGTTGGAATAATACGATCCAAGTATTCAATGACTGTGACTTCAGCGCCCAAGCGTCTATAAACTTGACCAAGCTCCAATCCAATAACGCCACCGCCAATAACGATTAAATGCTTAGGAATTTCTTTAAGCTTCAATGCTTCGGTAGAAGTAATGATACGCTCTTTGTCCAACTTAATAAATGGTAGGCTTGATGGTTTGCTTCCCGTAGCAATGATGGTATATTTTGCTTCAATCTCTTCTGTTTTTTCGCCTTCAATGATGATATGAGTGGCGTCCTTAAAAGATCCTAAGCCTTGATAAACATCAATCTTATTTTTCTTCATTAAGAAATCAATGCCACCTGTTGTTTGATCCACAACCGCATCTTTACGAGCGATCATCTGTTTCAGATTCACTTTAATATCTCCAGGAATGTCGATACCATGTTCTTCAAAATGCTTAACCGCATCATCATAGTGATGTGAAGAATCTAAAAGTGCTTTACTGGGAATACAGCCAACGTTGAGGCAGGTACCACCAAGAGTGGTATATTTTTCAATAATTGCAGTTTTCATGCCTAATTGTGCACAACGGATTGCCGCTACATAACCTCCAGGTCCAGAGCCAATAATGGCTACATCATATGAATTCATAAAATTGTTTTTTGATGTTTGTTAAAATTGAGTACAAAAATACGATTTTGATTGACCTTTTACGAATAACCTTCTACCATTTTTAGAAAGTTTAAAAGAGAAAACTGGCCCTTTTATCTCAATCTGGAAACCCGAGCATACCCCCCATTCCTACAGTAAAAAGCCAACATCCGTAAATAGCATGTTCAATAGACACCAGAAGTGTCGATTTGGTTTTATCATAAGTCAAGGCAAAAAGAATTCCGCCCAAAAAAGTCATCAACAGCACCAAAGGATTGCGATAAAAAATATGTCCCAAAGAAAAGACAATAGCATTTAAAAATACAAAAAGCGATTTGCTCTTAAAAAGAGGGCGATAGCGTTGAAAGTATAAGGTACGATAAATCAGTTCTTGAGGATAAACCGAAAACATGGCATAGGCAAACAAAACAATAACCCAAAGCTTCGGTTTTTGATAGAGTACATGAAAGAGATCAGATTTAGCAGTCACCAACATATAGGTGATCGTCAAAAAACCAATAATCAGCAATTTAACAAACACATTTCTCCAAAAAGTTCGCCATTTCAAATTTGAGGCCACTCTGAATTTATTTCCTTCAACGTTAAATAAAAGGTAAATGACATATGCAAAACCAGAAACAGCTAGAAAAGCTTTGATCTTAAACGGATAGTCTAGTGCAAAACTCACTGGTAAGATTATAAAAATCAAGTAAAACTCAGTGAGTTTGTAGGTCGCTGACTGCATTCGTTTATATGTTAATGGCAGTCGTATGTTTTACTTCATTGATGACAAACATGCTATGCGTACTGCCAATATGGTTAATAGTTGATAATTTGTTGATCATAAATTCCCTAAACTCCTCCATATCCGAAACAATAACCTTGAGGAGATAATCATAATCCCCACTAATATGATGACATTCCATCACTTCTGCAAGATTCGCGACCTCTTTTTCAAACTTAATTATATATTCCTGGGTGTGTTGCACCAGTTTGATATGACAAAAAGCTAAAAAACTTTTATCGGCCTTTTCCTTATGGAGCAAGGCCACATATTTGGAGATGATCCCTTCCTTTTCCAACTTTCGGATGCGCTCATATACTGCGGTTACGGAAAGATTGAGCTGATTGGAAAGCTCTTTATTGGTTTGCTTACTGTTAGCTTGAAGAAGTTTAAGTAATTTTCTATCAATAGCATCTAAAGTCATAAATGAAAAATTTTCGGTTGAAACAAAATAAACATAACAAATGACGTGCAAAAATCTAATTTAATCTATTTTACTAGATTTATACACTGATTTCTTACACATGTATTGATAAATAATCTTTATTGTGAGATATTTGAATTATAATAATCTTTAATACCTAACAAATGGCATTTAAACCAGCAAACAATATACAAGATTTACAGTACTTTGGAGAATTTGGAGGAGTTAATCCTTCTATTTCTGATTCTTCTACTTACACCTTCCTTTCGGCAAAAACAATGTTCGATACTTTTGAAGGCAATGCAGACGGTTGTTATTTATATTCGCGTCACTCCACACCTTCCAATCTTTATTTAGGCCAAGCTTTAGCGGCCATGGAAGGCACTGAAACCGCGAGTGTTACAGCTTCAGGAATGGGTGCAATTACTCCAGTTCTAATGCAACTTTGTGGCGCAGGAGATCATATTGTCTCCAGCCGAACAATTTATGGGGGGACTTATGCTTTTCTCAAAAACTTTACGCCACGTTTTAATATGGCCACCACATTTGTTGACATCACAAAATTAGATGTGGTCGAAGCAGCCATTACCCCAAATACAAAAGTTATTTACTGTGAATCGGTAAGCAATCCATTATTGGAAGTGGCAGATATTGCTGGCTTAGCAAAACTGGCGAAAAAGCACAATTTAAAACTTGTGGTGGACAATACCTTTTCGCCTTTATCCATTTCAGCGGCACAATTGGGAGCTGATGTTGTGATTCATAGTTTAACTAAATTCATCAATGGCTCAAGTGACACCGTTGGCGGTGTGATTTGTGGCACCCAAAAATTCATTGACGATTTAAGAAACGTCAACGACGGCGCCTGCATGTTATTAGGATCAACCATGGATAGTTTAAGGGCCGCTTCAATTTTGAAAAACTTGCGCACCTTACACATCAGAATGCAACAACACAGCCTTAACGGTTTATACCTAGCGGAAAGATTTGAAAAAGATGGTCTTAAAACCGTATATCCTGGGTTAGCATCACATCCTTCACACGACTTGTTCAAATCCATGATGAACGAGAAATACGGATTTGGAGGCATGTTAACTGTTGATGTGGGCTCTTTAGACAAAGCGAACGCCTTAATGGAGTTGATGCAAAAACGAAACCTGGGATATCTTGCAGTAAGTCTTGGCTTTTACAAAACTCTATTCTCTGCTCCGGGAAGCTCAACTTCCTCTGAGATCCCAGCGGAAGAGCAAAAAGAAATGGGCTTGAGTGATGGCTTAATTCGTTTTTCTATTGGCCTGGATGCTGATATTGAAAGAACTTATCATATGATGAAGGACTGCATGAAGGAACTGGAGATT